>JBATOB010000057.1:0-9928 GCA_049290655.1 Chromatiaceae bacterium
GTTGGACACAGGGCATAGGAATCCCCCCTTTACTCCGGCCAGCCGGCGCGCTCCAGTTGCGCCGGCTGGTCGCGGCTGATCTGAAAGCCCGGCTCGAACTCCCCCAGGGCCTCTTGCATCAACTGCCAGGGGTCATCCAGGGGCAGCAGCAATACGCCGCCTCCAAAGTGCTTGACCAGAACCTCCTTGCCCGGCAATCGGAACTCCTTCGGCAGGCGTACTGCCTGACTACGCCCGAAGGTGAATAGTGTGGCTATGTTCATGGCGATGCTCCTTGAACGCCTGGAGTTACGGGCCGTCTGGGATCTGGCGGGCGGTTATCAGCATGACACACACAAAGGGCTACCGAGCTAACAAGTCATCACTCCAGATTCTGAATCTGCTCGCGCATCTGCTCGATCAGCACCTTCATGTCCACGGCCAATCGAGTTACGACCAGATCGGAGGATTTAGAGCCCAGGGTGTTGGCCTCGCGGTTGAGTTCCTGCATCAGGAAGTCGAGGCGGCGGCCGACGGGTTTGTCGGTGGCGGCCACGGCGCGCACCTCCTGGACATGGGCCTGGAGCCGGTCCATCTCCTCGTCCACGTCGAGGCGTTGGGCGAGGAGGGCGAGTTCCTGTTCCAGACGATTGGGGTCGAGTTCGGCGCGGACCTCGTCGAGGCGGTCGAGGATGCGGCGGCGTACCTCGTCCATGACCTGGGGCATGCGCTCCCGGACGCTGGCGACGCATTCCAGCAGGCGCTCGCAGCGGTCGCGGATCAGCGTGGCCAGGCGCTCGCCCTCGCGGGCGCGCGTCGCCACCAGGACATCCAGGGTCTGGTCGAGCAAGGTCAGGGCCTGGGCCTGCACCGGCCCGAGATCCGGCCTCTGTTCCGCCAGGACCCCGGGCCAGCGCAGCAGGTCGAAGGGCTCCGGCGTCGGAGCCCGGCCGAGCCGCTCCGCGACTTCCGCGCCCGCCGCCAACAAAAGCTCCAGATAGCGATGGTTGATGCGCAGGTCGCCCGTTGCCGCGGGCGATGGGGCGAAACGCAGACTGCAATCCACCTTGCCGCGGTCCAGTCGGGCGGCAATCCGCTCCCGCACCCCCGTCTCCAGGGCGCGCAGGTCCTCGGGCAGGCGCACGAAGGTTTCGAGAAAACGGTGATTCACGGAGCGCAGCTCCCAGGTCAGCTCTCCCTGTTCCCCCGTGTGGGTCTCGCGGGCAAAGGCGGTCATACTCTTAGACATGGTGGCTTGTGCGGCTCCCCGGCGTGGATGATGGACAATAGATGGATCCCTGGGCCGCCATGATACCCCCCGAGCCCCCCATTTGACCTGCGCCACCCCAGCATCGAAGATGCGGGCCTGTCCCTTTTACCCGCTACCGAGTAACCGCCATGCGTCCTTCCCTGCGCCGCCCCGATCAGATGCGCGCCCTGCGCTTTACCCGGGGCTTCACCCGCCATGCCGAGGGCTCGGTCCTGGCCGAGTTCGGCGACACCCGCGTGCTCTGCACCGCCAGTATCGAGGAGCGGGTGCCGCCCTTCCTCAAGGGTAAGGGCAGCGGCTGGATCACGGCGGAGTACGGCATGCTGCCGCGCTCCACCAACGAGCGCATGCAACGCGAGGCGGCACGGGGCAAGCAGGGGGGACGCACCTTGGAGATCCAGCGCCTGATCGGGCGCTCCCTGCGCGCGGCGGTGGACCTCAAGGCCCTGGGTGAGCGCACCCTGACCCTGGACTGCGACGTGCTTCAGGCCGACGGCGGTACCCGCACCGCCGCCATCAGTGGCGCCTGGGTGGCCCTGCGCGATGCGGTGCAAAAGCTCATGGATGCCGGCAAGCTCGAGCGCGAGCCCCTGACCGCCCAGATTGGCGCCGTCTCCGTCGGCATCTATCAAGGCGTGCCCGTCCTCGACCTGGATTATGCCGAGGATTGCACCGCCCACACCGATATGAACGTGGTCATGGACGGCGAGGGGCGCTTCATCGAGGTCCAGGGCACGGCGGAGGGGGCGACCTTTTCCCGCGCCGAGATGAATGCCCTGCTGGACCTGGCCGAGGGCGGTATCCGTGACATCCTCGCCGCCCAGCGCGACGCCCGCCTGGCCTGACCGCCGCCCCCTGACGCCATCCCAGCATGCCGGCACGATTCCTGCTAATAAGCTCGCACTCATTTTGCACGACACCACTTTGCACCGAGGTAGCTTTCCATGGAGACAGTGAAGACCGGCGGGGACGTCCTTTTCATCCTGATCGGCGCCGTGATGGTGCTCGCCATGCACGCGGGCTTTGCCTTTCTGGAGTTGGGGACGGTTCGGGCCAAGAATCAGGTCAATGCCCTGGCGAAGATCATGAGCGACTTTGCCGTCTCGACCATCGCCTATTTCTTCGTCGGCTACTGGATCGCCTACGGGGTCAATTTCTTCTCGGACGCCGCGACGCTCCAGGACCAACATGGCTACGCCCTGGTCAAGTTCTTCTTTCTGCTGACCTTTGCCGCCGCGATCCCGGCCATCGTCTCGGGCGGTATCGCCGAGCGTGCCCGTTTTAACCCCCAGTTGCTCGCCTCTCTGCTGATCGTCGGGCTCCTCTATCCCTTCTTCGAGGGCCTGGTCTGGAATGGCAACCTCGGGATGCAGTCGCTCATCGAGCGCCTCTTCGGTGCACCGTTTCATGACTTCGCCGGCTCCATCGTGGTGCATGCCGTGGGCGGTTGGATCGGTCTCGCCGCCGTGCTGCTGCTTGGCCCCCGGCAAGGGCGTTACCGCTCCGATGGCGGCATGACCGGCCACCCGCCCTCCTCCATCCCCTTCCTCTCGATCGGTGCCTGGACGCTCACCGTGGGCTGGTTCGGCTTCAACGTCATGTCCGCCCAGACGGTGGACGCGGTCAGCGGGCTGGTGGCCGTGAACTCCCTGATGGCCATGGTCGGCGGCATCCTGGCGGCCCTGGTCGCCGGCAAGAATGATCCGGGCTTCCTGCACAACGGCCCGCTGGCGGGCCTGGTGGCGGTATGCGCGGGCTCGGACCTAATGCACCCCATCGGTGCCTTGGTGACCGGGGCCGTTGCCGGCGGGCTCTTCGTCTATGCCTTTACCCTGACCCAGAATCGCTGGCGCATCGACGACGTGCTGGGCGTCTGGCCCCTGCACGGGCTCTGCGGGCTCTGGGGCGGCATCGCCGCCGGTATCTTCGGGCTCCAGGCCCTGGGCGGGGTTGGCGGGGTGACCTTCGGCAGCCAACTGGCGGGCAGCCTGACGGGGGTGGTGATCGCCCTCGGCGGCGGCTTCCTCATCTATGGCGGCATCAAGGCGGTGATGGGCCTGCGGCTGAGCGAAGAGGACGAGTACCTGGGCGCCGATCTCAGTATCCATAAAATCACGGCGCAACCGGACTACAATCGCGGCGAGGTTTGACCTAGATTCAAATTCAGCCGGAGAAGCCCGCAATGCTCAAGACCCATCATGGGGAGTCCATCGTCCTGGCCAGTAACAACGCGGGCAAGGTGCGCGAGATCAACGCCCTGCTCGCCGCCGAGGACATCCATGTCATCCCCCAGGATGAGCTGGGGGTGACCGAGGCGGAGGAGACGGGGCTGAGCTTTGTCGAGAACGCCATTCTCAAGGCGCGCAACGCCGCCGCCCATAGCGGGCTGGCGGCCATCGCCGACGACTCCGGCATCGAGGTCGATGCCCTGAAGGGAGCCCCGGGCATCTATTCCGCCCGCTTCGCCGGCCCCGGGGCCTCGGACCTGGACAACCTCAACCAGTTGCTCGAAGCTATGAAAGGGGTGCCTGTTGAGGAGCGCACCGCCCGCTTCCAGTGCCTCATGGTCTATCTGCGCCACGCCGAGGACCCGACCCCGGTGATCTGTCAGGGCACTTGGGAGGGCGTCATCCTGGAGGCGCCTTGCGGCGAGAACGGCTTCGGTTACGACCCCATCTTTTTCGTCCCGACCGAGGGCCGCAGCTCCGCCGAGCTGGACCCCGTCACCAAGAACCGCCTCAGCCATCGCGGCCAGGCCCTGGCCAAGCTGGTCGGCTACCTCAAGAGTGAGGACTGAACCGCCCTCCCCCCGGAGCCGAGCATGTCCATTGCCGACGAACAGTCCATCGCAGCCCGCCTCGCCGCGGTGCAAAACCGGATCAGCGCCGCCGAGACCCGTTGTGGCCGCAAACCCGGCAGCGTCGCCCTCCTGGCGGTCAGCAAGCGGCAGAGCGTTCGGGCCATCCGCGACGCCCATGCCACCGGTCAGCGTGCCTTCGGTGAAAACTACCTCCAGGAGGCCCTCGCCAAGATGGCCGACCTGGCGGATCTGCCCCTGGAGTGGCACTTCATTGGCCAGATTCAGGCCAATAAGGCGCGCCAGATTGCCGAGCATTTCCGTTGGGTTCATGGCCTGGACGATGCCCACCACGCCGAGCGGCTCTCGTGCCAGCGCCCGCCCGGGTTGCCGCCGCTCAAGGCCTGCCTGCAGATCAACGTGAGCGGGGAGGAGACCAAGAACGGCGTCCCCCCCGAGGAAGCCGCCGCCTTACTCGCTGCCTGCCGTAAACTGCCGGGTCTGGAGGTGGTCGGGCTCATGGCCATGCCTGCCCCGGCGGTGGGCGAAGCCGCCCAGCGCCAGCCCTTTCTGGCGCTGCGCCAGTTGCGGGATCGTCTTGCCACCCCGGACTGCCCCCTCCGGGAGCTTTCCATGGGGATGTCCGATGACCTGGAGGCCGCGATCTCGGAGGGGGCGACCCTGGTGCGGATAGGCACGGCCATTTTTGGGGCAAGACCATAATCCAAGGAGAAACTTGGTCTAAAATCCTCGCCCAGGTCCCAACTCAGGAATTGAAGTGACATGACACGAGAGACGATCGCCTTCATCGGGGGTGGCCACATGGCCACCAGCCTGATCGCCGGATTGGTCAGCGACGGCTACGACCCGGCCGATCTCATCGTCAGCGAGCCCGACGCGGACAAACGGGAGCAGCTTGGGCGCCACTATGGGGTGCGGGTTACCCAGGACAACGCCACCGCTCAGGGCGCGGCGGACGTGGTGCTGCTGTGCGTCAAGCCGCAGATGGCCCATGCCGTCTGCTCCAGCCTGGGCCTAGCCGTCACCACCAAGGTCCCCCTCTATATCTCGGTGATGGCGGGCATCCGCGAGGCCAGCATCCAGGCCTGGCTTGGGGGTCCTCGCCCCCTGGTGCGCACCATGCCCAATACCCCGGCCATGATTCAGGCGGGCGCCATCGTCCTGCACGCCAGCCCCGAGGTCAGCGCCGGACAACGCAACCGCGCCGAGACCATCATGCGTGCCGGGGGCCTCACCCGCTGGGTGGATGAAGAGGCACTGCTGGATGCGGTCACCGCCGTCTCCGGCAGCGGACCGGCCTACTTCTTCCTGCTCATGGAGGAACTGGAGAAGGTGGCCGTGGAGCTGGGCCTGGACGCCGAGAGCGCCCGCCTCCTGACCATCCAGACCGCCCTGGGCGCCGCCCGGATGGCCATGGAAAGCAGTCTCGATCCCAGGGAGCTGCGCGAGCGCGTGACCTCGCCCGGAGGCACCACCGAATGCGCCCTCAAGGTACTAATGGAAGGTGATTTTTCCAACCTGGTTGCCCGGGCCGTGCGCGCCGCCCAAGCCCGCTCCCGGGAGCTCTCCACCCTGCTGGCAACCAATCCATGACTGGCAACTATCTCACCAATCCCCTGATATTTCTCATCCAGACCCTGGGCGGGCTCTATGCCTTCGTGGCCATGTTGCGCTTCCTGTTGCAACTGACCAAGGCGGACTTCTATAACCCCGTTTCCCAGTTCGTGGTCAAGGTTACCAGCCCGGTACTGATGCCCCTGCGCCGCTTCATTCCCGGCTTCCGGGGGATGGACATCTCCTCCCTGGTCCTGGCCTGGCTGGTCAAGACCGCCGTGCTCTTCCTGGTGGGGCTCCTGGCGGGCCTGGGTCTGGCCGCCATCGGCGCTGTCATCTGGTCGATCCCGGCCCTGGTCGAACTGACGATCGATGTCTTTATCTACGCCGTCATCGTCCGCGTCGTCCTGAGTTGGGTCAATCCTAACCCCTCTAATCCCATGGTCCGCCTCATCGCAAGGCTGACGGACCCCGTCATGGAGCCGGTGCAGCGGCGCCTTCCCGCCATCGGCGGCCTGGACCTCTCGCCCATCGCCGTCACCATCGGCCTGGTCCTGCTGCAGATGTTACTGATACCGCCGCTGAAGCTGCTCACCGGCAGCCCCTTCTAAGGGTGGCGCGGGGATGACGGCACCGGCGGGCACCTCTTGGTATCGCTGGGAGGGCGAGGACCTACTGCTGAGCCTGCGGGTCCAGCCCCGCGCCAGCGCCGATACCATCGGTGAAGCCGCCGGCGATCACCTTAAGATCCGCCTCACGGCACCGCCCGTGGAGGGTAAGGCCAACGTCCATCTGCGGCGATTCCTGGCCAAGCTGTTCGCCGTGCCCCAGTCTCGGGTCGAGTTGGTCAGCGGTGAACAGGCCCGGCTCAAGCGGGTGCGCATCCAGGTGCCAGGGCGACTTCCCGACTTTATGCCGCCGCGCTGACGGGAATAGGGGGATTACCACTTTTAAACCCGCCGCCCTGCTACCAATTAAGGGCTAATTGGGTCGCAAGACCCCCATTACAGAGGAATCATCATGAAACACACCTCCTTCATTGGCCTACTTTGTGCCGCCGCCCTGGCCATACCCTCCTGGGCCAGCGCCGAGAACAGCACTACCGCGGATGGCTTCACTATCCATCACAACGCCTTCTCCGCGGACACCCTAACGCCGGAGATTGCCAAGGCTTATGGCCTACAACGCAGCAAATACCGCGGCCTACTCAATGTCAGCGTTATCAAGGATGTCCCGGATACCACCGGCACCCCGGTCCCGGCGCAACTGCAAGCCGATATCCTCCTGTTGACCGGTCAGAAATCCCCCTTGGTCATGCGTGAGATTCGCGAGGGTAACGCCATTTACTACATCGGCGAGTTTCCCGTCCAAAACGCTCAGACCATCGACTTCGCCATCGAGGTCAAGCCCCAGGGGAGCGACAAGGCCCTGCGCATCCGCATGGATCAGGAATTTTTCACGGAATGACCGGCAGGGGATAAGGGCCTGGCAAGCTCATTGAGTCGGGGCTCTCCCGGCCCGGTGGGACTTCAGATCAGGAACAACTGCCAGAGGGCATGAAACCCGAATCCCAACACCAAGCCCCCGGCAAGGCGCCGTATCCATACCTGCTCGGCGAAGCGCGCCGCCGCGCCGGCGAGCATGCCAAGGCCCAGGAGGGTGGGTAAGGTGCCGAGACCAAAGGCGAGCATCAGCAGGGCGCCTTGGGCGGCACTCCCGGCTGACAAGGCCCAGATGAGGACGCTATAAACCAGTCCACAGGGGAGCCAGGCCCAGACTAAGCCGACTCCCAAGGCCTGGCCCAGGGAGCGAATCGGCAGGAGCCGGCACCCCAGGGGCTCGACCCGCCGCCACAGCCCCGCCCCCAGCCCTTCGAGCCGAGCCAAGCCTGGCCACCAACCCGCCAGAAAGAGCCCCAGCAGGATCATAAAGATCGCCGCCAGCAGATAGATGGCTCGCTGCAGTGGCAGGATGGCAATGGCCGCTTGGCCAATACCGCCCATCAAGGCCCCGGCCGCCCCATAGCCGCCGATACGACCCAGATTGTAGGTTAACTGGTAGGGGAAAAGGCGCGGTGCGCTGGAGCGTACCCCGACGGGCAACCCCAGGGTCAGGGTGCCGACAATACCGCCGCACATGCCGACACAGTGCACGCCCCCCAGCAGGCCCACCAGAAAGGCCGCCACGATTTGTTCCAGACCGCTCAGCATGGACTGATCTCCCTCTTCCGCACCCCATCGCAACCGACCCGGGCAAATGTGTATCATAGCCCCGCCAGTACCAACGTCCGGAAGAAGAGAGATGCAGGATTACCAACGCGACTTCCTTCGCTTCGCCCTCGACCTGGGGGTGCTCAAATTTGGCGACTTTACCCTCAAGTCCGGACGCCAAAGCCCCTACTTCTTCAACGCCGGTCTGTTCAACACCGGCTCGGCCCTGGCCCGCCTCGGGGGCTTCTATGCCACCGCCTTCCAGGCCTCGGGCCTCGACTGCGATGTCCTCTATGGCCCGGCTTATAAAGGTATACCCCTGGCGGCCGCCACCGCCATCGCCCTGGCGGCCCAGTATGGCCGCGACCTGCCCTACGCCTTCAATCGCAAGGAGTCCAAGGACCACGGCGAGGGCGGCATCATCGTCGGTCACCCCTTGCGGGGCCAGGTGCTCATTATCGACGACGTCATAACCGCCGGGACCTCGGTGCGTGAGTCCATCGACATCATCCAGGCCCAGGGTGCCCGGCCCGCCGGTGTCCTCATCGCCCTGGACCGCCAGGAACGGGGCCAGAACGAAAGCTCCGCTGTTCAGGAAGTGCGCGAGCACTTCGGCATCCCCGTCGTCAGCATCGCCACCCTGGCGGACCTGGTGGCCTTTCTGGAGGAATCGCCGACCGGGACATCCATTACGCCCGCCACCCTGGCGGCGGTGCGCGACTACCGATCCCGCTACGGCGTCTGAGGGACTGGCTGAATAGGGTGCCTTCTGATTAGCGGCGCCGAATAAGAGTGCCCACGCCCTCGTTGGTGAAGAGATCCAGCAGCAAGGCGTGCTCGACCCGACCGTCGAGGATATGGGCCGTGCGCACCCCCGCCTGCACCGCATCCACCGCGCACTGAATCTTGGGCAACATGCCCCCATGGATGACGCCGGTCCGCACCATCTCGTCGAGGCGGCTCACATCCAGGTCCGTAACCAGTTGGCCAGCGGAATCCAGCAGCCCCGGCGTATTGGTCAGCAGCATCAATTTCTCGGCTTTCAGAAACTCCGCCACCTTACCGGCCACCAGGTCGGCGTTGATGTTATAGGAGCGGCCATCCTTACCCACGCCAATGGGGGCTATGACCGGGATAAAGTCGCCCTTGACGAGCATATCGACCACCCGGACGTCGATGCTCTCCACCTCGCCGACATGACCGATATCGATGATTTCCGGCTCCTTGAGCTCGGGGGCATCCCGCCGCAGCAGGAGCTTGCGGGCCCGGATCAGATCGCCATCCTTGCCGGTCAGGCCCACCGCCCGCCCCCCGTGGCGATTGATGAGAGTGACGATTTCCTTATTCACCTGACCCCCGAGGACCATCTCGACCACATCCATGGTCTCGGTATCGGTCACCCGCATGCCCTGAATAAATTCGCTGGTGATACCCAGACGCTTGAGCAGATCGCCGATCTGGGGTCCGCCGCCATGGACGATGACCGGATTGATGCCCACCAGCTTCATGAGGACCACGTCCCGCGCGAAGCCCTCCTTGAGGGTCTGCTCGACCATGGCGTTCCCACCATACTTGATGACGATGGTCTTGCCCTGGAAACGCTGAATATAGGGCAGGGCCTCGACCAGGACATGGGCGATATTGCGGGCGCGCTCAAGGACGATAGTCATGGGGATTCCGGGTAAATACGTCGAAAAGGGTAGGACGGCGTTGTGGCGCCCCTAGGCGCCAGAACGGGAAAAAGGTCAAAATATATCAGTCGCTTCCCGTGTGTCCAAAGCCGCCGGTACCGCGCTCGCTGGTGGTAAAGGACTCCACCAGCTCAAAGCGTGCCCGCAGCACGGGCACCAGCACCAGTTGCGCGATGCGCTCGCCCACGGCGATATGAAAGGTCTCCAGGCCCCGGTTCCAGCAGGACACCAACAGCTCGCCCTGATAGTCCGAGTCGATGAGGCCAACCAAATTGCCCAAGACAATGCCATGGTTATGTCCCAGCCCGGAACGCGGGAGGATCATGGCCGCGACCCCAGGCTCGCCAATGTGGATCGCCAGGCCGGTGGGCAGCAACTCGGTCGCCCCCGGCGCCAGGTCCAGGGG
>JBATOB010000058.1:0-8133 GCA_049290655.1 Chromatiaceae bacterium
CATCCAGGCCGGGGCCGAGATCATCGCCGCCGGTACCCGCCTGCTCCCGCAGCACCTGGGTCTGGCCGCCTCCGTGGGCGTGGCGGAGCTGAACGTCTGGCGGCGGCTCAAGGTCGCGGTCTTTGCCAGCGGCGACGAACTGGTGATGCCGGGCCGGCCCCTGGGCCCCGGGCAGATCTACAACTCCAACCGGTTCACCCTGCTCGGCCTGCTGGCGGCGCTGGGTTGCGAGGCCCTGGACCTGGGGATGGTTCCGGACAACCTGGAGGCGACCATCGCCACCCTGACCGCCGCCGCCGGCCAGGCGGACCTGGTACTGGGGAGCGGTGGTGTCTCCGTGGGCGAGGAGGATCATGTCAAGCTGGCCGTGGAACGGCTCGGTACCCTCGACCTCTGGAAGGTTGCCATCCGCCCCGGCAAGCCGCTGGCCTTCGGGCATCTGGGCCCGGAGCGGACGCCCTTCATTGGCACCCCGGGTAACCCGGTGTCCCTCTTCGTCACCTTCTGTCTCTTCGCCCGGCCCTTCATTCGCCGGATGCAGGGTAGCGCGGGCGGTCTGGAGCCCCAGGCCTTCGCGGTCCCGGCCGGCTTCGACTGGCCCAAGGCCGCCGACCGGTTGGAATTTCCCCGCGCTCGCCTGGAACCCGGCGCCGATGGTCAGCCCGAGGTCCGCCTCTATCCCAGTCAGTCCTCCGGCGTCCTCAGTTCCGTCACCTGGGCCGATGGGCTGGCGGTCATCCCCGCCAACCAGACCCTCAGGCGCGGGGAAAGGGTCCAGTACATCCCCCTGAGCGAGGTCCTCGCATGATCCAGATGCGCTATTTTGCCAGCCTGCGGGAGCGCCTGGGCACCGGCGCCGAGGCCATCCCCTGCCCTGGCCTCGAAACCCCCGGCCGCGCCATTACCGTGGCGGATCTCCTCCTGCTGCTCCGCCAGCGCGGCGAGCCCTGGAACGCCGCCTTGGGCGGGGAGCAACCCCTGCTCGCCGCCGTCAATCAGGCCATGGCCCGACTCGACACCCCGGTCCAGGATGGCGACGAGGTCGCCTTCTTCCCGCCTGTCACGGGCGGCTGACACCCCCGTTCCCCGCCAGTTTCTTCCCGGTCCCCTTAATACCGCCCCACAAAAAAGCCCCGCCGGGGCGGGGCTTCGTCTCGCTGGGTCGGATGACCCAGGGCGCTTACATCATGTCCATGCCGCCCATGCCACCCATGCCACCACCGCCACCGCCGTGGCCATGGGACTCTTCCTTGGGCTCCTCGGCCACCATGGCCTCGGTGGTGATCATGAGCCCCGCGATGGAGGCGGCGTTCTGCAGGGCGTAACGGGTCACCTTGGTGGGATCCAGGATGCCCATCTCGACCAAGTCGCCGTACTCGCCATTGGCGGCGTTGTAGCCATAATTGCCTTCGCCGGCGACGACCTTGTGCAGGACGACGGAGGCCTCGTCACCCGCGTTGGTGACGATCTGGCGCAGGGGCTCTTCCAGGGCACGGCGGGCAATATCGATGCCGACGTCCTGGTCATGGTTGGAGCCCTGGAGACCCTTGACGCGCTGCAGGGCGCGGACCAGGGCGACACCGCCGCCGGGCACGATGCCTTCTTCGACGGCCGCGCGGGTGGCGTGCAGGGCGTCCTCGACGCGGGCCTTCTTTTCCTTCATCTCCATCTCGGTGGAGGCACCGACCTGGATGACGGCGACGCCGCCGGCCAGCTTGGCCAGGCGCTCCTGGAGCTTCTCGCGGTCGTAGTCGGAGGTGGTCTCCTCGACCTGGGCGCGGATCTGCTCGCAACGGCCCTTGATGTCGGCCTCGCTGCCAGCACCATCGATGATGGTGGTCTCTTCCTTGTTGACCTGGACCTTCTTGGCGGTGCCCAGCTCGTTGAGGGTGGCCTTCTCCAGGGACAGGCCGACCTCTTCCGAGATGACGGTGGCGCCGGTGAGGATGGCGATATCCTGGAGCATGGCCTTGCGACGATCACCAAAGCCAGGGGCCTTGACGGCGCAGACCTTAATGATGCCGCGGATGCTGTTCACCACCAGGGTGGCGAGGGCCTCGCCTTCCACATCCTCGGCCACGAGGAGCAGAGGCCGACCCGCCTTGGCCACGGCTTCCAGCACCGGCAGCATGTCGCGGATGTTGGAGATCTTCTTGTCGTGGATGAGGATGAAGGGGTCTTCCAGCTCGACGTTCTGGTTTTGCTGGTTATTGATGAAGTAGGGCGAGAGGTAGCCGCGGTCGAACTGCATGCCTTCGACGACATCCAGCTCGTTGTGCAGGGACTTGCCTTCCTCGACGGTGATGACGCCTTCCTTGCCAACCTTCTCCATGGCCTGAGCGATGATCTGGCCAATGGACTCGTCGGAGTTGGCGGAGATGGTGCCAACCTGGGCGATGGCCTTGTTCTCGGTGCAGGGCTTGGACAGGATACGCAGCTCGGCGACCACGGCCTCCACGGCCTTGTCGATGCCGCGCTTGAGGTCCATGGGGTTCATGCCGGCGGCGACGGCCTTGAGGCCCTCGCGCAACATGGCCTGGGCCAGGACGGTGGCGGTGGTGGTGCCGTCGCCCGCGACGTCGGAGGTCTTGGAGGCAACTTCCTTAACCATCTGGGCGCCCATGTTCTCGAACCGATCCTTGAGTTCGATCTCCTTGGCGACGGAGACGCCGTCCTTGGTGATGGTGGGAGCGCCAAAGCTCTTCTCCAGCACCACGTTACGGCCCTTGGGACCGAGAGTAATCTTGACGGCGTTGGCCAGGACGTTGACGCCGGCCATCATCCGAATACGGGCATCATCGCCAAATTTGACGTCTTTTGCGCTCATGCTTGGGTTCCTTAATTCATTCAGTGGGGTGTAAGGGGGGTCCGGGTGCTGGCGGAGGCGCTCAGCCCTCGATTACGCCCATGATGTCTTCCTCGCGCATCACGAGGAAATCCTCGCCGTCGAGCTTGACCTCGGTGCCAGAGTACTTGCCAAACAGGACGCGGTCACCGACCTTGAGATCAAGGGCGCGGACCTGGCCGTTGTCGAGGGGCTTGCCGTTACCGACGGCAATGATTTTGCCCTGGATGGGCTTCTCGGTGGCGGAATCGGGTATAACGATGCCACCAGCCGAAGTGCGCTCTTCTTCCATACGGCGAACGACCACGCGGTCGTGAAGGGGACGAATGTTCATCGAGAACGGTCTCCGGAGTGATAACGGGTTGGTTTAGGATAAGTTTTTGGCCGCCGGCGGCTGGATGTAAGCTACCCGAGGCTCGGCGGTCACGCGGGGCGGTGCTAGTTGTTAGCACTCACCGCTTGCGAGTGCTAATAATAGGGGCTCGTCTTGGCGTGTCAAGGGTTGGACCGCGCAAATGTTACGCAGGCAGGCCCTGGGGATTTAGGGGGCAAGCCCCTTCAGTCGGATTCGCGGCGATAATCGCCTTCAATAACGCGGGGACCGGCCGGGCCGCCGGGACCCTGGCCCGGAGGCAGAATGACGATAAAGCGCTTTATGAGGTGCTGGCGAATGGCGGGGATCAGGAGCAAAAAACCCAGGGCGTCCGTCAGGAAGCCGGGCAGGAGGAGAAAGAGGCCGGCGACTAGGAGCAAGGCGCCATCCAGCACCGCCAAGGCCGGTAGTTCGCCCTGATCCTTGACCCGCCGTACCCGCGCCAAGACATCAAAGCCCTGCCGCCGCACTAGGTAGCCACCCAGGGCCGCCGTGAACAAGCTGATGCCGATAGTGGGGAGGACGCCGATCTCGGTACCGACCTGGATGAGAAAATAGAGTTCAACCAGCGGGATACCGACCAGGAAGAGCAAGAATGGGATCAAGGTGGGTTTCCCCTTATGATGTAAAAGGTGGATACCGGCCCGCGCTGGCCATGATTAAAGGTAACATCCCGCGATATTTTGGCCCACGACCGGAACAGTCACTGGCTAAATCACTTGTGGGCCTGCCGCCAGGCCCCGCCCTCAGGGTATCGGAGCATGACCGATGACGTCCTTCTGGCCTTCTGCACCTGCCCGGACGAGTCCGTGGCCCTGTCCCTCGCCGAGACCCTGGTCGGCGAAGGGCTGGCGGCCTGCGTGAACCTCCTGCCGGGGGTGAGGTCCATTTATGTCTGGCAGGGCAAGATGCAACGCGACGCCGAGGTCCTGCTGCTGATTAAAACCACCACATCCCGTTTTCCGGAACTGGCGGCGCGGTTGCGCGAGTTGCATCCCTACGACCTCCCGGAGATTATGGCGGTCTCGGTCCGCCATGGCCTACCCGACTACCTAAACTGGGTTATTACATGTACCAACGCCACTTCCCACATCTCTGCCTGCTCCTGATCCTGGTGCTTTGCGCTAGCGCCGCCCCTCGGGCGGAGGAGGAATTCCTGTTGCCAGAGCAGGCCTTCCCCGTCGTGGCGGTGGCCGAGGGGCCAAACACCCTGGTCCTGAACTGGACGGTGGCCGAGGGCTACTATCTTTACCGGAATAAGTTCAAATTTCGCAGCCTTACGGAGGGCATCCGGACCGGCGAAGCGCGACTCCCCACGGGCGAGAAGCGCCATGACGAATTTTTCGGCGAGGTCGAGATTCTGCGTGGCCCGGTAGCGGTGAGGCTGCCCATCGAGCGGGCGACCGGGGAGGGCCTGCGCCTGAGCCTGGAGGTCGGCTCCCAGGGCTGCGCCGATGCCGGCCTCTGTTACCCCCCGCACCGCCGGACCCTGGCCATTGATATCCCCCCGCTGGCCAGCGACGGCGAGTACGGGGTCAAAGCCAAGCCAGTGGCTTCAAACAACAAATCAACCCTAACCCAATCCCTGGGCCTAGCGGACCCCAAGGACGATCAGGCCCTGCTGCCGGCCGAGGAGGCCTTCCGCCTCGGCGCCGAGGTAGTAGGTCCGGATCGCCTACGCCTGAGTTGGACCATCGCCGAGGGTACTTATCTCTATCGTGACAAGTTGGCCCTCGACCTGGAGAGACCAACGGGCATCAGCCTCGGCGATTACGATTTGCCGCCCGCGGAACTGGTGAAGAATGCCGTCAGGCCCGATGGCAGCCTGGGCGACGTGGCCCTTTATCGGGACCGCATCGACTTGGAACTGCCCCTCCAGCGGGGCGACACCGAGCCGACGACCATCACCCTGGTCGCCAAATTCCAGGGATGCGCCGACATCGGCGTCTGCTATCCCCCCCGCAAGGAGCGGATCGAGCTAGCACTGCCCCAGGCCGCCGCGGCGGCTCTGGCTGCGGTGGCCCCCGGCGGCAAGCCCAGTACCACGCCGGACAGCACGGCCAGGGCCGAGAAGACCGCGGCCCCCATCCAAACCCCTCCGGCAACCCAACCGGAGGCGGGGACCATCGCCAGCCCCCGGCCCAGTGCCCCTGTCTCCGAACAAGACCGCATTGCCGCCACCCTGGCCAGCGGTAATGTCTGGGCGGCCCTCGCCCTCTTTTTCGGTTTCGGCCTGCTCCTGGCCCTGACACCCTGCGTCTTCCCCATGATTCCCATCCTGTCCGGCATCATCGCCGGCCATGGCCCGGGCCTCTCCACCCGCAAGGCCTTCTGGATGTCCCTGACCTATGTCCTGGCCATGTCCTTGACCTACGCCATCGCCGGCCTGCTGGCGGGCCTGGGCGGAGCCAACCTCCAGGCCGCCTTCCAGGACCCCTGGATTCTCTCCCTGTTCGCCCTGGTCTTCGTGGCCTTGGCCCTGTCCATGTTTGGCTTCTACGACTTGCAGTTACCCTCCAGCCTGCAAACTCGGATCGCCTCCTTCAGCCAGCGCCAGCAGGGGGGGCACCTGATCGGCGTGGCCATCATGGGCGTCCTTTCCGCCCTCATCGTGGGTCCCTGCGTGGCACCGCCCCTGGCGGGCGCCCTCATCTTCATCGGCCAGACCGGCGATGCCCTCCTCGGCTTCGCCGCCCTCTTCGCCATGGGCCTCGGCATGGGGGCGCCACTCCTGGCCATCGGCACCTCGGCGGGCAAGCTGCTGCCCCGGGCCGGGGTCTGGATGGAGGCCGTTAAGGCAGTCTTCGGCGTCGCCCTGCTCGGGGTTGCCATCCTCCTCCTCGAACGCCTGCTGGCACCCAGTGTCGCCATGCTGCTCTGGGGCGCCCTGCTGATCTGTTCCGCGACCTACATGGGCGCCCTGCATCATTTGCCCGTCGAGGCCAGCGGCTGGCGCAAGCTGTGGAAAGGTCTGGGGCTGGTCACCCTGGTCTATGGCGCCCTCATGCTAGTGGGGGCGGCGGCGGGGGGCAAGGACACCCTCCAGCCCCTGCGTGGCTTGGGCTTCGGGCCAGGGGGGGCGACCACCAACGCCACCCCCCACGCGAGTTTCAAGGCCATCAAGGGGCTAGCGGACCTGGAGCGGGAAAGCGCCGCCGCCCAGGCCAGCGGCCGGCCCGTACTGCTGGACTTCTACGCCGACTGGTGCGTGTCCTGCAAGGAGATGGAGCGCTACACCTTCTCCGACCCTGCCGTCATCGCCGAGATGGCGCGCTTCGTCCTGCTCCAGGCGGATATCACGGACAACGATGCCGAGGACCAGGCCTTGATGCAGGGGCGCTTCGGCATCCCAGGCCCCCCCGCCATCCTCTTTTTCGATCCCCAGGGCCAGGAGCGTCGCGACCGACGCCTGGTTGGCTTCATGCCCGCCGCCGAGTTCACCCGCCACTTACAGGGCCTGCGACCTTGAAGGCGGGAAAGGTCATTCTGGCGACCGTCTTGGCCGGGGCCATCAGCATCCTGATCGCCATCCTTGGTAAGACCTGGTTGGGCGATGACAAGACTGCCGGCCGCCCCTTGCCCGGTCTCCCTAAAAATGCCCAGGACCCGCTTAGGCACCTGCCTGCCTTTAGCCTGACGGACCTGGATGGCCAGGAGATCGCCAGTTCGGCCTGGGCTGGCAAGGTGGTGATCCTGAATTTCTGGGCCACCTGGTGTCTTCCCTGTCTGGGCGGGATACCCATCCTCCAGGCCGCGCAAGCGGAGAGCGAACAGGTACGGGTGGTCGGGATCGCCATCGACACCCAGGAGGAGGTGGCCCGCTATCTGGCAAAGAATCCAATCAATTATCCGGTCCTGATGGGCGGGATCGAGGCCGTGGAGATGTCCCGCCGCCTCGGAAATCGGTTGGAGGGTCTGCCCTTCACCGTGATTTTCGACAGCCAGGGCCGCTGGGTCCATGCTCACCCTGGGGAGGTTACCCAGGCAATCCTGGGCGAGAAACTGGCGCCCTTGATCGCCGAGGCCCCCCGGACCCCATCGCTGGCCAACTAGGGCAAACGCGCGCGGGACTGGACAGCATCTCGCTGAACCCGGAGAATCCCGCGATCAGCAATCCCGAGACACCCTAGGCGTCCTTAATCCGTTATGAGTGGGCTGGGCCCCAATGCCTTCCCACCGGTTTTTCGTTCATGGCATCCATCCTCGTGCTCAACGGCCCCAACCTGAACCTGCTCGGTACCCGGGAACCTGGCCATTACGGCCGGACGACCCTGGCCGGGATCGAAGAGCGCCTGCGGCGTCTGGCCAAGGAGCTCGGCCTGAACATCAACTTCCGGCAGAGCAATGCCGAGCATGAATTGATCGAGGCCATTCATCAGGCTCCCAATCAGGGCGTGGCCTGCATCCTTTTCAATCCGGCGGCCTTTACCCACACCAGCGTCGCCCTGCGCGATGCCCTGGCGGCGGTGGCCATTCCCTTCATCGAGGTGCACCTGTCCAACGTCCACGCCCGCGAGCCCTTTCGGCGCCACTCCTATTTTTCGGACCTGGCGGCGGGTGTCATAAGCGGCCTGGGGGCCTTGGGCTACGAGCTAGCCCTACGCGCCGCCGCCGACCGCTTGGCCACGGACAACACCCAGAACTGACGCGACACCCCATGGATATCCGCAAAGTCAAGAAACTCATCGAGCTCCTGGAGCAATCCGATATCACGGAAATCGAGATCCGGGAGGGCGAGGAATCGGTGCGCATCAGCCGCGCCAACCCCACGGGCATGCCACTTTATATGCCAGCCGTCCCCATGCACGCGTCGCCCCCGCTCGCCCTGGCCCAGCCCGAACCAAACCAGACCGATGCCTCTCTGGACGGGGACACCCCCGAGGGCGACCTGGTACGTTCGCCCATGGTGGGCACC
>JBATOB010000059.1:0-7136 GCA_049290655.1 Chromatiaceae bacterium
GTCCGTACCTGATCGTCCAGGTCGCTGATCTGGCTCTCCAGGGCCTTGAGCGCCTCGCCGCGGGCCAGAACGCCACCGAGGGGGTGGTCCTGGGCCGGGGTGCGTAACCAGTTGGGACCGATCTGGATACCCTCCCGGGTGACCAGGGCTTGACCTGGCAAGAGCCCGGGGCGGTCCGCCAGGGCCTGGGAGAGGGTCGCGACCGGCCGCGCGCTACCCAGGAGCCCTTGCAGGGGCCAGGGACAAGCGACCTGGTCGAACAGGCTGCCGGGCGCCGGCTCGGCGCCGGCGGGGGCCTGGGTGTCGAAGAGGGCCAGGGCACCCCTGGCGGACGCCAGTGCCCCGGCGTGGCGCGTCATATCCTGGGTGCAGACAGCCTTGAGATGCAGGCCCAGGACGGATTCCACCGCCAGCTCCCAGCCGGGCTCGACCTTGAGTTCATCGAGCAGCCGGGGCGCCTTGGCCAGACCTTGGGCGGTCAGCCAGGTGGAGGTCTCACGATCGTCCTCGGCCACCGCCGCTTCCTGCAGGGCGGTGAGGGAGGATTGCCGGCCCCGGGCCGCCTGGAGTTGGGTGCGGGCCGCATCCAGATGGGCGGTCAGGTCACGCCGCGTGGCCTCTTGCTCGCCCAGGGCCGTCGCCAGCCGTTCGCGCTCACCGGCGAAGGCGGCCAGCTCGGCGTTCAGGGCATCCTCGCGCCCCCCCAGGGCCTCGATCTGCTCTTCCAGCTCCTCGGTGGAGAGGCGACTCAGTTCCTCTTCCAGGCGCGATAGCCGCGACCGGTCCTGACCCAGGCGCTGTTCCAGATGATTGATCCTGGCACGCTCCAACTGGGACTGTTGAGCCGGGGCCGCCGCCTCGTGATTGAGGTCGTCCCACTGGGCCTCCCAGGTCTTGAGGGCCCCTTCCGCCGCCTCGACGCGTTCTAGGGCGGCCTCGCGGTCTTCTTCCGCCTCCATGAGGGCCGGCTCGTCCTGCGCCAGCCGCTGGTCCAAATCGGCCAGGGCCGCCTGGTCACGTTCCAGGAGGCGCGCGGCATCCGCGCCTTCACGTTCGAGTCGGGCTAGCTCGACCTCCTGGCGGCGGCGGTTCTCGCGGGCGAACTGAATGCCCTGCTCTAGCCGGGCGATCTCGGCGCCCACGGCGTAGTAGCGGCCCTGAACGCTATTGAAGTGGTCCGAGGCCTCGGCAAAAGCAGCGCGCCGGGCCTCGATGTCCGCCTCCAGATAACGCTGACGAGCCATGTCGGCCTCTAGACCCAACTCCTTCCCGCCCAGAATCTGTTCGCGCTGGCGCAAATCCTGGTCCAGGGCGTGCCAGCGCAAGGCCTTGAGCTCGGCGTCGAGCTGGCGTTCCTCCTCCTTGAGGCGCTTGTATTTCTCCGCCGTGGCGGCCTGACGTTCCAGGTGCAGGAGTTGCTTGGCGACCTCCTCGCGCAGATCGTTGAGCCGGTCCAGGTTCTCGCGGGTGTTGCGGATACGGGTCTCGGTCTCGCGACGGCGCTCCTTGTACTTGGAGATACCGGCGGCCTCCTCCAGGAAGAGCCGCAGGTCCTCGGGACGCGCCTCGATAAGGCGCGAAATCATACCCTGCTCAATGATGGCATAACTGCGGGGGCCCAGACCGGTACCGAGGAAGAGGTCCTGGATGTCCCGGCGCCGGCAGCGGGCGCCGTTGAGAAAGTAGTTGGATTGGCCGTCACGGCTGACCTGGCGTTTGACCGAGATCTGTGCGTACTTGGCGTATTCGCCCCCAGCACCGCCATCACCGTTATCGAAGAGGAGTTCGATGGTCGCCAAGCCCACCGGCTGGCGGCTGGTGGAGCCGTTGAAGATGACATCGGCCATGGACTCTCCGCGCAGCATCTTGGCGGAGCTTTCGCCCATGACCCAGCGCACGGCGTCGATGACGTTCGATTTGCCGCATCCGTTCGGTCCCACGATCCCGGACAGGTTGCTCGGAAAGAGCACCGTCGTGGGGTCCACGAAGGATTTGAAACCAGCAAGTTTGATCTTCTCCAACCGCATCGGCGCAAGATACAGGACCCAGGGTTGCAGGGCAAAACCGCGCGACCCCAAGCGGAATGGGCACCGAGGCATTTCCCCAAGAGATTGGCTGGCTTGGGAAGGGGATCGGTCTGCTAAAATGCTGCCTTGAGTTGTGCACCATCATGAGCCTGAAATGCCGAGCGCCCCCTGCAGAGACCTGGAAACCTTCCCTAATCCCGCCCCGGAACGCGACTACACCATTCGCATCCGGGTACCCGAGTTCACATGCCTCTGCCCCAAGACGGGGCAGCCCGACTTCGCCGAACTCACCCTGGAATACGTCCCAGACCGCCTGTGCGTGGAACTAAAATCGTTAAAGCTCTACGTCTGGTCCTATCGCGACCAGGGCGCCTTCCATGAGGCCGTCACCAACCTGATGCTTGCGGATCTGGTCGGGGCCACCCTCCCCCGCTTCATGCGCCTGACCGCCGAATTCAATGTGCGGGGCGGGATTTTTACCACGGTGGTCGCCGAACACAGGGCTCTAGACTGGAACCCGGCGGCGCCGGTCCTCCTGCCCTGAGATTCCGGACGGATGCCGATGGCCCCGTACCCCAACGGCTGGCCCAGACCTAGTCACCTCGTCTTTCTGGTCTCTCCGTGGCCTGTCAGGTAGCGGGTGTCCTCTTCCTTAACGTCGTGAGTTCAATTCAGATCAATCTCTTGCCGTTCATCACCCCAAACCCGATTCTGGTTCCTCGGCGTATTGGCGCCACGACACCTGATAGTATCGCGTGTGAATTACGTATGTTAACTTGCCCGCTCCACCCTCGGCGCTAGCTGGCGAGGTCATGCCGGGTGAACTTTCATTTAACAAACCTTAATCCTAGACGGGAGATTTCCATGGGTAATGTGGACATGAGTTATCTGGGCATCAACCCGGATGTGGTCTGCTTTCGCTGGCCAACCCCCAGGTTGGTCGAGGAGGCGGTGAAGAATCGCGAGGGGCACCTGCTCCACCACTTGGCTTTCGCGGTCAGGACCGGACATACTGGCCGCTCGCCCAAGGATCGTTTCATCGTCGACGACGTCATTTCCCATGACAGCGTCTCGTGGAACAACATCAACCAACCCATCAGCGAAGAGTCCTTCGATGGCATCTTCGAGCGGGTGCGCCAGTATGTGCGCGCCTATAGCGTCTATGTGCAGGATGTTTACGCGGGCGCCGATGAGCGCTATCGCATACCGGTCCGCTTTATCGGCACCGCCGCCTGGCAGGCCCTGTTCGTGCGCAACATGTTCATCCGGCCCTCGACTGAAGAATTAACGCGGTTCGAGCCGGAGTGGAACGTCATCGGACTACCCAATCTGGGTCTGGACGAACCCACGGCCCAGGGGTTGGGACTAAAGTCCAATGACTTCATTCTGATCAGTTTTTCACGCAAGCTCATCCTGATTGGCGGCACGGGTTACGCCGGCGAGATCAAGAAATCCATCTTTACCGTGCTGAACTACCTGATGCCAGATCAGGGCGTCTTGCCTATGCATGCCTCCGTCAACGTGGCGCACCAAGGGGCGGTTACGGTCTTCTTTGGGCTTTCGGGAACGGGGAAAACGACCGTGTCGATGGACCCGGAACGCCTGTTTTTGGGGGATGACGAGCACGGCTGGAGCGACGATGGGGTCCATAACTTCGAGGGGGGTTGCTACGCCAAAACCATTCGCCTTTCGGTACAGGATGAGCCCCTGATTTACGCGGCCACCGAGCGCCACGGCACGACGGTGGAAAACGTCGCCTGGGACCCCCTCACCCGGCACATCGACTATGACGATGGTGGCTACACGGAAAATGGCCGCGCCTCCTTTTCCCTCGAGGCCATCCCGAACGCTATCTTCTCCGGCAAGGCGGGACACCCGGATTGCATCATCTTTCTCACCGCCGATGCCTTTGGGGTACTGCCACCCGTGGCGCGGCTATCACCCGAGCAGGCGGCCTTTCACTATAGCCTGGGCTACACCGCCAAGGTGGCGGGGACCGAACGTGGGGTCAAGGAGCCGGAACCGGTCTTCAGCGCCCTCTATGGCGAGCCATTCTTCCCGCGACCCCACGCCACCTACATCAATCTCTTCATGGAGAAGTTACGCAAGCACCAGGTTCCCGTCTGGTTGGTGAACACGGGATGGACCGGTGGTAAGTACGGGGTAGGCAAGCGGATCGATATCCCGGTGACCCGAGCCATTATCCGGGCCATTCAGAGGGGTGAGTTGAATGAGGCCGCCTTTAGGACGAACCCGGTCTTTGGCTTCGAGGTACCGACCACTTGCCCGGGGGTGCCCGCCACGATTCTGGATCCGGCCTCGACCTGGAAGGACCAGACCGCCTTTGAACGGGACCAGCGGGCCCTGGCGAATTTCTTCATCGAACGTGCCGCCAAGCTCAATCTGCCAAGCGAGGTCCTGGCGCAAATCCCGAAGGTGTAAGGAACCACAAGGATGACAATCCGGAGGCGGTCTTCAAGGCTCGCCTCCGGATGCTTCGCATGTTTAGATGATTCCCAGGGGCGCCTCGCCTCACTTCAGCCGAGAGAGATCCCGAACGGCCCCGTGAGCGGCGCTGGTGGTCATGGCGGCGTAGGCTTGCAAGGCTTGGGAGACCTGGCGCTGCCGCGAAACGGGATGCCAGGCCGAGGCCCCTTTGGCCTCCATCGCCTGGCGCCTTTGCTCCAGTTCCTCGGCCGAGACCCGCAGATCGATGCGTCGATTGGGGATATCGATGGCAATGAGGTCGCCTTCCGCCACCAAGCCAATGGTCCCACCCCCGGCGGCCTCGGGGGACACATGGCCAATGGAAAGGCCGGAGGTGCCGCCAGAGAAGCGCCCATCCGTGATGAGAGCACAGGCCTTGCCAAGCCCCTTGGATTTGAGATAACTGGTCGGATAGAGCATTTCCTGCATGCCGGGGCCACCCATGGGGCCTTCGTAGCGGATCAGGACCACATCACCCTCCCGGATCTGGTCGGCAAGGATGGCTTCGACCGCATCATCCTGACTTTCGAAGATGCGTGCTGCCCCGGTAAAGGTCAGGATAGAGGCATCCACCCCCGCCGTCTTGACGATACAGCCCTGCTCCGCGAGATTTCCAAATAGCACGGCCAGGCCCCCGTCACGACTATAGGCGTGCTCAAGATCGCGGATGCAGCCTTGGGCGCGATCCAGATCCAGGCTCGGCCAGCGGGCATTCTGACTGAAGGCTACTTGAGTTGGGATCCCACCGGGAGCGGCCAGGAAACGGGACCTCGCCTCATCACCCCCTTTGCCATTGATGTCCCAGCGGGCCAGCGCCGCGCCTAGACTTTCGGCATGGACGGTTGGAACCTCACGATGAAGAAGCCCCGCTCGGTCCATCTCCCCCATTATCGCCATGATGCCTCCGGCCCGATGGACATCTTCCACATGATACTTCGGCGTCGAGGGGGCCACCTTGCACAGGTTGGGAACCTTGCGGCTGAGCCGGTCGATATCCCTCATGGTGAAATCCACCCCAGCCTCATGGGCAGCGGCCAGTAAATGCAGCACGGTATTGGTGGAACCGCCCATGGCGATATCCAGGCTCATGGCATTCTCGAAGGCTTGGAAGTTGGCGATGGACCGGGGCAGAACGCTGACATCATCATCTTCGTACCAGCGGCGGGCGAGGTCAACCACCAAGCGCCCCGCTTCGAGAAAGAGGGCTTCGCGATCGGCGTGTGTCGCCACCAGTGTCCCATTGCCGGGAAGGCTCAGCCCCAGGGCCTCTGTTAGACAATTCATAGAGTTGGCGGTAAACATGCCGGAGCAGGAGCCGCAGGTGGGACAGGCGGAACGCTCGTATTCCTGGACCTGGGCGTCACTCTCCCCGGGGTTGGCCGCCGCCACCATGGCGTCCACCAGGTCGAGGTGGATCTCGGTCCCTTGACGTATGACTTTACCCGCCTCCATGGGGCCGCCAGAAACGAAGACGACGGGGATGTTGAGGCGCAGGGCGGCCATCAACATCCCGGGGGTGATCTTGTCGCAATTGGAGATGCAGACCAGGGCATCGGCGCAGTGGGCATTGACCATGAATTCCACTGAGTCAGCAATGAGATCGCGGGACGGCAGGGAATAGAGCATGCCGCCATGGCCCATGGCGATGCCATCATCAATGGCAATGGTATTGAACTCCTTCGCCACACCACCTGCCCGCTCGATTTCACGGGCTACCAACTGGCCCATGTCCTTGAGATGGACATGCCCCGGGACGAACTGGGTGAAGGAATTGGCGACAGCAATGATAGGCTTCTGAAAATCCGCATCGGTCATGCCCGTGGCGCGCCACAGGGCGCGAGCGCCAGCCATGTTGCGACCTTCAGTGGTGGTGCGGGAGCGATAACGGGGCATTGAGGTCTCCGATAGGTAAGCGGGTGCCGTTAATTGGCTGGCCAATGAGGCCGAGCTCATTGACGGCCAGGGTGAGGCGAATTCTACCGGATGCAGCGACGCGAGGCTTTTCCCGTCAACCTTCGGGGGGTGAACTGAAGGTGGTGAAGCGGAATGGCATGACCATGAGACCGAGATCCGTGGTGAGAAGGACCTTCGCCTCCCAATTCATGCGGTTGCGCACACAAATGGGCAGGGTCACCTGACCTTGCCAGTCGTCAGAACCCGCCGCCTCTAGCTGGACCCGGTTATAGCCCATATTCATGTCCGTGCCCGCGAAATCCACCTCAACGACACGGACCCCGAGACCTTCGATACGAACATTCAAGGCCAGGGGTTGGAGGACAGGTATCGAGCGCGGTTCGATCTCAAAACGGACCTTACCGCCCTCCGGCAAGCTACCCGTGCAGGGACCCCGGCGCAGATCACAACTAGGAACCAGGGGGGCGATGGCGACGATTTGTGGAAATAGGATTGGCCAGACCCTGTAAAGAGAAAAGGCGATCATACCGAGGGCAAAGGCGCCTAAGGACAACCAAATTAATTTCGTCTTCATCAAACAAATCAACACCTTTCGCAGTGACCGACCATCGTCCTGGATTTAGGGCGGTGCGCCGCGCGCCCCTTGTGGCGCAAAGAAAAACCCCGTCTTCGAGCCGAAGGCGGGGTTGGGGAGAGGACCTGGCGGTG
>JBATOB010000060.1:0-6654 GCA_049290655.1 Chromatiaceae bacterium
ACATCACGTGCTACAACCCCGGACAGACTATCTGCTCTCTACACGCCTTCAGGTCCAGTCCTTCCACTACCTCTACGCCATAACGCGCCAGGTGGCCCTCGGGCAGCTACTCCTGCGCCGACGGTGGCAGGAGATAGTCGATGTCGCGGTCAATCAGCCGGAAGTGGCTCACTGGCGTAACCCTCGAATAGCGATGGCTCTATTATATCAATGGTATAGCCCGCGCGTGCTGGAAAGCCCGACAGGCTGCTAGCTCACCTTCCTGGGACCTGGCCATCTGCCCGCAGTGATGGCCTGGGCTTGTCAGGTGTCAGGGTGCCTCGCCCATGGGCTTCTAGGATGGCTTGTGGGGCGTCGTCCACAGAGGCAAAGGCCAGAGCCAGCGGCCTTTCCCGTATGGGCAGGTTGAGTTTCCTATCCGTTGTCCGTTATCCTCCAAGTAGTTGGTGAGACACCCCTGCCAACCAGCCGAAACTCAAGGGCTTTGCCCTCATAACCCCCGGACGGCTAGAACCGAATGAGTTCATCCTATGCGCGTGCTCGTGCCTTCGTCTTCCATCAGGTGAGTGCCGAGGCACGGGCAAGGGGGTTATCCGCTGTTAATCATCTGTTCATGCTGACGGTGCTGTTTGCCGTGGCGGTGCAGATTTGCGAAACAGAACCGCTCTTAGCCGTTCCCTATTACCGCCGGTTCCGCGTCGCCGATCTGGTGGTGGGGGTGCTGTTCTGCGCGGATCTCCTGCTCCGGATCTGGGCGGCGGGGGAGGTGGAGCGCTTCCGTGGCTTGAGAGGTCGTATCCGGTATCTTTGCCGACCACGGGTCGTCATCGACATGCTGGCCGTCTTGCCCTTCGTGGTTTCGCCATGGATCGGCTTCCTCGACGCCAACGACCTGGCCTTTCTGCGGCTCCTGACCGCCGTCGAGATCCTATTGAATTCGCGCCTGGGCCGCATATCGGCTGCTCTCGGTGCCATGCGCTACGCCGTGATGTCGCGCCGGGAGGAGTTATTGATTGGTCTGGTGCTCGCTTTGGCGATGATGGTGGGCACGGCCGTGGGTCTGTATCTTGTCGAGGGCTCGGTGCAACCGGACGCCTTTGGCAGTATCCCGCGCGCCCTGTGGTGGAGCCTGGAAACCCTCACGACCGTGGGCTATGGGGATGTGTTTCCCCAGACGGTTCTCGGTAAGCTGTTAGCCGGCCTATTCGCACTGGCCGGTATCGGGATCGTCGCGATTCCCACGGGAATTCTCGCGGCTGCTTTCGGTGAGGCATTTCGGGCCGAGAAATCAGCGCCACCTCCGGTTTCCAAGAAACCGGACTCGAGATCCCGCGTCGCGGTGTCGGTGCCAGCCAACGAGGAAAAGCCATGACGACGACCAGTGCCGTAACCCCCTCCCAGCCAGAAGCGCCCTGGTCGGTGGTTTTCGATACCAAGGGTGGTGCCCAGCAGGCGCCCCTCGAAACGGTGGATGGTGCCACGGCGATCGGTCCGCTGACCTGGGTTCACCTTCATACAGGGGACTCCGCCAATTTCCTCTCAAGCCAGGGAGAGGTGCTTCCGCCCAAGGTAGCGGAGTATTTCGCACAGCCGTCGGAACAGGCAAGGCTGATCGCCGTGGCGGACGGTCTCCTGATGACCCTGCGGGGCGTGGACCAGCCACCCGCTGGGCTCCCGGCCCAGTTGCCCTCCATCCAGGTCTGGATTGGGCGTAATCGGGTGGTTACGTCGGCGTCATCCGTCCCGGTGGCCATTCGGGAGATGTACTCCGATCTGATGGCCGGCGCCGGACCCAAGGGACCAGCCGACTTTCTTGGGCGTCTGGCCTTGCTTCTCATCCGCGATCTCGGCCCCTTGCTCGACGACAACAGCGGGGCCCTGGATCTTCTGGAAACACGCATCCTCACCCGCGAAGTGGATCACCTTGGGCGGGAGCTGAATACGATCCGGCTCAACCTGCTGCGCCTACACCGCCACCTATCCCCACAGCGCACGCTGCTCCACGAATTGCTTCAGGAGCACGGCCGCCATCGGTTAGGCACGGAGGAAACCCTCTCGACGCTGGGGGAGGCATCGGAGCGGGTCGATGACCGGTTGGAACGTCTGGAGGGGCTGCGAGAGCATTGTGGAGCCTTGCAGGAAGCCCTGGCGGATCTGCAATCCCAGCGGATGAACAATGCCCTCTATCTATTGTCCCTGTACACGGCGCTATTCCTGCCGATGGGTGTGCTGACCGGTCTGTTGGGGATCAACCTGGCCGGTATCCCCGGCGAGAAAAGCCCGTGGGGGTTTTGGATCGTGTGCCTGCTGCTGGTCCTTTTTGGCGTGGCGGGATATTGGGTCTTCAAGAAACTTGGCTTGACTCAGCCGGTGGCTTGCAAGGGCGAAAGCGTCACCTCGCCACCTCGGAGCCAATAGCGCGGGTAGGGTAGGGGCTCCCAGATCGCAACGCGGTTGAACTGACTCACGGGCATAAGAACACTATTGCCGCGTGGGCGGGCACGCCCCTGCGGACGGCCTGGTGCCTAGAGGAGCGTATCAGCCCGCTTTTTTGCGCCTGATGGGTTTGGCGGATTGGAGACAACCCTTTCCATCGTAAGTGACCCTCCTGAGCTGATTACAACCGATCAATCGGATCACCTCGGTCAGGGCCCGGCGCAGCGTTATCACCTCTTTCACGAAACCATTGTCTGGGTGTCGCGGCATGAGTTCGCAGGTGAGATGGAAAATTTGGGGTTTTTCATCCAACACAATGTTCTGGCGAAAGAAATTTGCCCACCGGAACTCAATGAAAAAGGCGGCGTTCTTGGCCGACGGGATGAAGGTGTCCTCGTCGCACATCGAGCGATCCTTGTCCTTGAGTTCATCCTTCACATAGCAGCCGGCATCGCGAATCCAGCGCGATAGGGTACGATAGGGATCGTTGAGGACGTCTCCAATGTACCTCGGCAGAAAACTCGGATTCAGCGGTCCGGTGCCGTTTTGATCGTAAAGCCAGGCGAGATGGTGCTCGTACATGCGGTCCCAAAAAGCCTGGCTGTCGAGATCGGACCAGTCGTGGAGCACATTGGCGGCGACTTCCTTGGCCTCACCCTTGGGCAGTTCGGCGCGCCATAGCGCCGCGCATAGATGGTGGTGATCGGTTAGGTACAAGGTTTTTCCAGGCGGACCGATGACGACTGGTACTAGAGATCCCTCCTTGCAAAGGAACTGCTGGAGTTCACCCTTGGCGGCGTGCTCCTCGATGGCGAGACGCTTACACTCCGCCGAAACGATGCCTACGCAGAATTGGGTCGGGTGCAATTTCTCCACGCTGATCCAAAAAAGATCGCCTTCCTTGAGCTTGGCAGGATCGGGGTGCTTGATCATGGGTATGGTTTTCTCGCGAAAAAGGGAAACAGGGAGGAGGTGGGTTTTACTTGCCTGGTGGACCAGCCGGTCCGGATTCAGAGGGGTCGTCGTCGACGTAACGTGGCTTGAGCAAAGTCGGGAAATGTCTGACGATAAAAACCACCGCCGCTGTAACAATGCCGATGAGATACAACCCGTGGGCAATGGCCAGTCCCACCGCGGCGGTGGCCCATAATAGGGCCGCCGTGGCCAGCCCCGTGGTTCGGTTTTGTTGATGCAGGATCATACCCGCACCGAGAAAGCCAATGCCCGTCACGACCTGCGCGGAAATACGCGTGGGGTCCACCTTATCCCCCGCGGCAAGAATCGACACCAGCCCAAAGGCGCAAGCCCCCAACGCCACCGAGGCGAATGTGCGGACCTCGGACTCTAGGCGGTTGTGGTAGCGGCGCTCCCATCCAACGACTGCCCCGAGGACCGCCGCCAAAATGAGTTGCGCCAGATTAATGAACTCTGGAATGGCCCAGTTCATGGTCTTTCGCCTCCTAGGTTAGACCTCACCGCGGCTGACCGCACTGGGTGCATGGCCGTCTCTTGGTGTTTGAATCGTAAAAAATATAGCATGATCGCTGCGGCGCATCGAGGTTACTTCATTAACCTCCCGATCAAGGTTTAATTCCGGGAATCTCCAGAAATCTATCTGATCATCAAACGCTTATATGTTTCGCGCGCTTTTTTTGCGAAAAAATGATTCGACCATAACCTAGCTAGGCTGTCAACATTGGGGGTGCGAGTGGGGGGCCGCTTCGACCAATGGCGCCCTGACTGGCTACGCGGTACCTTAAGGACAACAACCACCCAACATCATTGCAGGAGCGTTTTTGATGTCTCTTTCGGCAACATTGTTGATGATACCTGACTGGCAAGCTCTGCTGGTGGTTCTGGCGGCGATCGTCGGGCCCTCGATCATCGGATTCGTCATCGTTCACCGCTTGGTGCCCGTCAGCGTCCGCCGTACCCACAATGAGGTCGCTGGATTCGTCTTCTCGGTGGTAGGTGTCATGTATGGGGTGCTGCTTGCGTTCGTCGTGATCGTGGTCTGGGAGCAGTATTCCGAGTCGCGCATGAACACTCGCCATGAGAGTAGCGCGGCCGTATCCCTCCAACATGCAATGGGTGCCTACGCCGACGCGAGCGACTCGCCCGACCTCCGGCCCGCCCTGCTCGGTTATCTGCATGAGATCGTTGATGGCGAGTTTCCGGCGATGGCGGCGCTGCGGTGCCCCCCGCCGGTCAACCTGGCATTGGAGGCCATTTGGCAAGGCGTCCAAGGATTGTCACCCACCTCGCTTCGCCAACAGGTTCTCTACGGAGAGCTGATCGGGAAACTCAACGAACTTGAACGGTTGCGGGCCGTGCGGCTCGGCGATGCCCACGAGGAGCTGCCTCACGTCATCTGGCTGGCGCTCATCGCGGGGGCTGTCCTGACTATCGGTTTTGCCCTTTTTCTGGGCACCGAGAACGTAAGCGCCCATGGGGTGATGATCGCCATGCTCGCCGCCCTGGTTGGGGTGGTTTTCTACGTCATTATCGAACTCGATCACCCCTTTAGTGGAGCGGTCAGCATCGGAGTGGAGGGTTTCCAGGATATCATCGAGATGATCGGGGAGCTGTAGGGCAGCCGAACCAGCTACCTCCGCGCAGGGCGGTTGTGCCAATAAAATGGGAGGGTAAGGTATCGCCGCGCATAAAAAAACCGCCAGAACGATGATTACCATTCAGGCGGTTGGAGGGCCGGGAGCCCGTCGGGTTATCGTGACTACCCAGAGGGCTCCAGTTAGCGGATTGGGGAACGGGCGACTAACAGGCTCCGCACCCACGCATACGTCGATGCAGTTCCGATAGCTTCTCGTTACCGCGCTCTATGGCGATCATAAGGCCAGCCACCACGAAGGTAAGCACAAAGCCACCGAGAGTCAAAGTGTCAAAGTTCATGTGAGTCATCTCCTAAAATTTCCGCCTGAAGAAGGAAGTTACCTGACAACCTCTTCATTGGGGATGGCTAGAGTATGCGATATGATCAGTATATAAGCAAGTACTAAAATATTAATGGGGATAGAAACTGCTTTTTTGACCGGTAGCCAACCCCTCCGGCACCAGCCGCAAGAGTAGCCCTTACGGCTATCCTAGGGATTGATCGAGTGGGTGGGTATGATGTCGCCAAGCATTTGGCATCCTGCCAGACATCAAAAGGCGGAAGTATGGCTTGGGTTTTTCTGGTAGTGGCGGGTATCTTTGGATGGGGCTGGCCCGTCGGTTTTAAGTATGGGATGACCGAGGCGGGTCCGCGCTGGGCTTGGATCGGCTTCGCCGTCCTCTGCATGATGGCGAGCGGGGCCTGCTCCTCCTGGCCCAACGTAGGATCTCCATGGGGACGGCCTATGCGGTATGGACCGGCATCGGCGCGGTAGGCACTTTTCTGTTCGGTATTTGGCTGTTCAGTGAGCCGGCGACCCTGGCGCGCTTTTTCTTCGTCGGCCTCATCATCGTTGGGATTCTCGGGCTGAAGCTCGCCTCTTCGCATTGATGCTTGAGTGGGGGACGGGTCCCTCCCTGGACCCCGTGGGTTTTCAAGCAATCACTTAGGCGGCGGGGATGGCCTTGCGCAGGTCGGCGCTGACCTCGGCCAGGTTATGCATGTACCAGGCCCGGTAGTCCTCGTTGGCCTGACCGGTCAGGGTCAGGCTGGACTTGGACTTGGCCATCACCTGCTCGCTCAGGTCCTTGGCGGCCTCGATCTGGCCCTTCAGAAAGGTGTTGTAACCCTTGGCGTCGGAGGCCAGGGTCAGGGTGCGGTTGCCGTGCTCCATCAGCATGTTCAGGGCTTCCATCTGCTGGGCGGCCAGGCGGTCGAACAGGCTCATATTCAGCTCATTCAGGCTGTTCATCCGCTCCATGCCCTTGATGGAAAAGTCTTTGACGGTGTTCAGGGTCTCGGTCGTGGTCATGGTCAATCTCCAAAGGATGTGGTTAAGGTGCAATTGTTGCGATGCAGCAATTGTTGCAGTGCACAATAAACGCCGGCCGGGCCGGTGTCAAGTCCTGGCATCCTCCTCCAACTTTGCCATTACAGGCATTACCCCGCGGGCGTCGCCTCTCCCTGCGTTGGTACACGGCAAGATCCCGCCCACGTCAGCCCCGAGGCCGGTCAACAAGATGGCTTGGGTTGCGCCCTCCCTCTATCCTTGCCCCCCTTGTATAGTCCTCGTATTTATTAGCCAAATATTCCATTGGAACAAAAAT
>JBATOB010000061.1:0-3436 GCA_049290655.1 Chromatiaceae bacterium
TTCACGCAGTTCCTGGCGCATGGCGGGGGTGGTACGCGCGTTCTTATGCAGGTTCAGATTCATCGCTGGCCGGTCTCCGGGTGGCTCGTTGCGACGTCGGGCGCGCCTCCGCTCTCAAGAGGCGCAGCACCTCCCTGGCTAAGAATAACGGGTAACTCCGTCTCGGTATATAATCACACGGGGCTCGACATCTGAGAAAGAACTTATCGCGGTGTCCGAAAAAACTTGACCACGACATTCCGCCCCTTGGATGACTTGCTGGCGGTGACGCGCGAAGTTATCCATCCGAACGTGTCACGCTCGGGTCTGGATCGCTGCCTGCGCCGGCCTGGCGTCTCGCATCTTCAGGCGCTGATTCCCCAGCCAGAAGACGACGAGCAATCGAAGAAAACCTTTAAGGATGATGAGCCTGGATTCATTCACGCCGATATCAAGTAGCTGCCGCAACTGCCAGACGAGACCGCGCATCGCTAGCTGTTCGTGGCCATTGACCGCGCCTCCCGCTGGGTTGACGTGGCAATCTTGGGCGAAAAGGCGGCGAACCATGCCGCCGAATTTCTCCAGCGGCTCATCGCTAAAGCGCCCTTCAAGGTCCAACAGGTGATGACCGATAATGGCAAAGAGTTTACCGATCGCTTTTGCACCGCCGGCGAGCGCGACCCGACCGGGCGTCAGCGTTTTGATCACATCTGCGCTCACCATGGGATCGAACACCGACTCATCAAGCCGCGTCATCCGCAGACTAACGGCATGGTGGAGCGCTTCAACGGACGGATGAGCGAGGTGCTGGCGACCACGCTTCGATACGGCCCAGAGCCTGGAGGACACCCTGAGCCGCTATGTACGGCTGTATAATCATCAAATACCTCAGCGAGCGTTAGGACATATCTCGCCCGTGCAGGCGCTGAAGGATTGGCAAGAGAAACGCCCAAAATTGTTCAAGAAAAAGGTATACAATCTCACGGGTCTTGACAGGTAGTACCAGCCCTGGTATCGGGTGGGAATGGCGAACACGGCATTGTGCAGGGAGAACACCTTCGCTGGCGGGCGCCGACGATTCCCTAGGCAGATGCTTCTGATCTGACCTTGCGCGACACTTTGATATTTGATACGGAAGCAATTGCATCCACCTTCAGCTCCGGACTCAGATGGGGCGCCAGTCCCCGCGGCTGGCGCGGATGGGGTGACAATTCGTTATAGATTCGTTCCAGGTCTGCTTTTCCCGCGCTGAAATAGCGCGCAGCCTGAATCGTCCTGGGCAGGTTTTTCAGTATATGCCATAGGCTCCAGCGGTGTTGCCGCAGGCGCTGGGCGAAGCGCCGCCGGTAGCCCTCGCCGTCGTAGAAGCGGCGGACGTGCTTGTTATACAGCGCGTCCATTTCTGCCCGCGAAGCGAATCCCTGTGGTTTGTATACGAAATTGAGGCAATTCATTAGCCGCCAGTCCTCGTTAAACTCGCCCGACTCGTCTCCGACGCATTCGTCCCAGATCGGCGCCCCGTACATGGGACTGAACTTAGTCATGTTCATTTCATCGAGATCGAGCGACAGCAGGAAATCGCTGGTAGCGGCAATTGTTTCCGGCGTCTCGCCGGGCAGGCCAAAGATGAACAACCCTTTCGCCCGCAGCCCCGCGGCATGGATCTGCTCGACGGTCCTTCGGACGCCTTCCAGGCTGACGCCAGCCTTGTGCCGCTCCATCATGCTTGGATCGGCCGACTCGATGCCCATGGAAACCATCAAGGCGCCGGCGCGCTTAAGGAGGCGCAGCATCTCGTCCGACGTATGGCCAGTGCGGACGGCACAGTTGAAGTCCATGCCCAGCGGCTTTGCGATCAGCCTTTCGCAAAGATCCGTGACGCGCTTCTTCTGTGCAGTGAACAGATCGTCGTAGAAATTGATGTGGTGGACGCCAAACCGGTCCCGCAGGTATTTCATGTGCTCATAGACGTACTCGGCGGAGTTCGTCTTGTACAGGCGCTCGAACACCGTGCGGTCGCAGAACGAGCAGGTATAAGGGCAACCGCGCGACGTGACCATGGTCGCGCCATACCGCTTGATATAGGAAAACAGCGGTAGGTGGTAGCTACGGGGGAAACCAGCGAGTTTCTCGTAAGCGGGGAAAGGTAGGTCGTCGAGGTCGAGAATGCGGTCGCGCCGCGGGTTCGAGACGATATGCTCGCCGTTGCGATAGCACAGGTTGGCGGTCTCCCGCGGATCCCGGCTCTCGGCCAGGTCCAGCATTGCACCCTCGCCCTCGCCGATGCACAGGTAGTCGATTTCCGGGAAGTGCTGGAGCAGCGGCGCGCCAATCGAAGAAACATGCACGTTGCCGAACACGACCTTGACCCGCGAACGTTTCGCCTTGATCCGGGCGGCGATCTCGAAGGCATCCATAAAACCCGATGTCGTGGCGGAAAAGCCTACCAGTTCCGGATTGGTTGCTAGCACGATCTCGGCATTGGCTGCAATCGAGGTGGGCGCGGCGGGGCCGAGACAATCGTGTACAGCGCATGGATGCCCGTGCATTTCCAGCCAGGCCGCCAGTTGCAGGATGCCAAGGGGCGCCATACGGTTAGCCAGCAACGAGAAATCCGGCTGGCCGGGAACGAAATTGAATCCGGCCGGATGGACGAGGGTGATTCTCAATGTTGGCCCCAGAGGTTAAAGAAGGGTGCCGCGAATGCCGCCGGATTCCGAGACGGCTTACCGTCAGCCCCGCCGAACGTCGGCCGGCTCGGCCAGCGCAGGGGGGGCCGCAGCCCCCGTCAGACGTCACCGTGCCAAGCCACCGCAGGAGTTTATCCCGGATAAATTATGAAGTAAACTGCATACCATGTTCTGGATACGGCGCCCTGGCCATCCCACAGCCGTCATCGTCAACTATCAAGGGATTTTGAAATGCTCAACAAAAACAATGCGGTCAGTCTTTTATCCTCACTGGTTCTGGCTGCAAGCCTTGCTGGATGCGTTTCCAATGCTGCCAAGCAGGAAGCCGCGGCGCCCGCTCAGGCACCGGGCATGAACAGTCGCGGTCAGGTCGTAGACTCCAGGGCGGTCGAGGCAGGAACCGGCCAGGTCGTCAAGGGCATCGGCGACTGGGAAGGCGAGATCTCGGGCAAGCCTGCGGCAAACAGCAAGTTCACCAAGTTGCAGATCGGCATGCCGTTAAAACAGGTGACCGACCTGGTCGGACAGCCGACGGACCAGGGCGCCTACATCACGGGCAAGGCATTCATTCCCTTCTATTTCGGCAGCGACCAACATCGCTATGAGATGGTCTACAAGGGCCAGGGACGACTGATTTTTGCCGGCGGTTCGCTTGGCGATTTCTCCGCCGGACACCTGATTTGGATCATCCACAACGCCAGCGAATCGGGCTACCGCTGACCCACCACTCAGCACCGGCTGAGGCGCGCTGGGGCTGAGCCCAGCGC
>JBATOB010000062.1:0-4455 GCA_049290655.1 Chromatiaceae bacterium
GGGTGGCGTCCGCCGGCAGGGTCAAGGCCGGGCTGGTCATGACGTCCGACACCCGGACCCCGGCGCAGCAGCGTTTCAGGGCCTCGGGCTCCCCCCCTAGGCGTACCAACAGGGCCAAAATCGAATCCACGCCCATGTGTCGCAGGACGTCGGTCTCGGACAGGAGGCCGATGACCCGGTCTTGGGGGTCCACCACGGCGGCGGACTTGACTCCAGCCGCCGCCAGTTGTGCCACCGCCACGCTCAGGGGTTGCTCGGGCACCAGGGCCGGGCCCTCGGCGCGCATCAGGGCCCGGGCCATCGGGTTCCCCGCCATGCGGGTCAGGGCGTGGCTGGCGGAGGCGTGGTAGAGTTCCTGGAAGTCCCCGGGGCTGATGTCCAGGTACCCCTGGATGTCGCGCATGGCATCCATCACGTCAAGTTCGGCGAGGTCCGGCAACAGATCCATCAAGGGGTCATTGATCCCATCGGGAGGGGTTGAAGGATGGAGGGCCATGGCTAATGCTCCCCCTTGGTGCGGAGCAGTCCGGCGAGCCGGTTGCCCTGCTTCTGGGGACCGCCTCGGGGAAAGAGCCGGTGCAGGCTGGCGCTGCTGCCGGCCTTCTGGCCCCAGACCTGGCTGAAGTGCCGGACCATGTCTCGCACCGTGGACTGGATGCCGGTCCGGGCGAAGTGTTCCCGCAAGTAGCGGATCAACTCCCAGTGAGCGTCGGTGAGGGTCAGCCCCTCCGCCGCCGCCAGGGCGCGGACGAAGACTTCGGACCAGTCCGCGGGGTTGACCAGATAGCCCTCGCCATCGGTGACGACCGGGCGACCCTCGACCTCCAGGGTGCGGGTCTGCATACTGGGATAGGCGTTGCTGCCCAGGGGCATGTGCCCATCCAGGCCCAGGGAGTCGTTGGGGGCCTCGGTGAGGGACCAGAACTCCACCTGGACCTCCCCCTCCAGCCGCCCCTGGTAGCGCTCCACCCCGTCCACTAGGACCTTGCCACTGGCTTCGGGGAGGTCGAACCGAGCGCGGCCCTCCCGGTCGGTGGCCACGGGCGGGGTACAGTAGCCGTCCGCATCCAGACAGAGGGTAACGGGGACGCGCTTGAGCGGGGTCTGATCGATCTTCATGCGCAGATTGACGGTGATCATGGCGAATTCCTCCGGTGTAGGACGCTTGACACCCGGACGCGTTCGAGGGCGTCCGGTTCCGCACCGATTCATTTTTTTCTGAGTACTGTCCGCGACGATGCCGCGAATAGGTGTCGGCCACTTTGACGTGGATCAAGTCGGGAGGAGCCGGGCACCTCGCCGGATCGCTAATCCCACCCGGGATCCCGGGACACGGCCACCCCGACCGTCAAGATGAGGACAGGCCCGATGACCGGCTTGGGGCCTGATGTGGGTCGCGACCCACCACCCCCGGGGCATCCTGAGTGACCCTATCCCGCAGATAAACGGGCAGGGCCTGCTCCGGGGGCAAGGCCAGGCCAGCGGCGAAATCGGCGGCGGCTATCAGGACCAGATCCTGGGATTCGCAGATAGCGACCGGGTCGATGACCGTGATCCTTGGCCCCAGGCGCTGGCGCAGGAGGTCGCCATAGGCCTCCCAGCCGCTACCGGCGCCCTGCCAGCCGGTGTCCTCCGACAACTCGGCCCGTGCCGGGGTCGTCACGGCCTCCTCCCCCACCAGTCGCATCAGGCCCTGGCCATCCAGGACATAGCGCCCCCAATAGACCTCGCCCATGCGCGCATCGAGGGCGGCCAGGCACTTGCGAGCGCCTCGGCGACGCTGCTGACCCTGGGCCAAGCCGGCCAGGGTGGAGACGGGGACGACCGGTAGGTCGGCGCCGAAGGCAAGCCCCTGGACCACGGCGGTGGCGATGCGCACTCCGGTGAAGGAGCCCGGGCCCCGGCCAAAGGCCAGGGCATCCAGTTTCTGGAGCTTCAAATCGGCCTCCCCCATCAGCGCCGCCACCATGCCCAGAATGAGATCGGCATGGCGACGCGGCTCCAGGGCCAGGCGCTGCCGGATACCCGCCTCGGTCAAGAGGGCGGCGGAACAGGCCTCGCCGGAGGTATCAATGGCCAGGATACGCATGGTGTTCTGGGTGTGGCGGCTGGTCGCTATGAGGCTTCGGCAAAAAAGCGCTCCACCAAGGCCAGATCACGGGTGCGAGCCATGGGCGGCAGGCTCTTGAGGAAGGCATGGCCATAGGGCTTGGACAGCAGTCGCGGATCGCAGACCACCAGCACGCCCCGGTCAGTGGCGTCGCGAATGAGGCGACCCGCGCCCTGCTTGAGGCTGATGACGGCCTGAGGTAACTGGAAATCACGGAAGGGGTTGCCGCCCCGCTGACGCAGGGCGTCGATGCGAGCGGCCAGTACTGGATCACCGGGCGAGGCAAAGGGCAGCTTATCGATGATGACGCAGGACAGGGCCTCGCCGCGCACATCCACCCCCTCCCAAAAGCTGGCGGTGCCCAGTAGCACCGCGTTGCCGAGCTCCCGGAAGCGCTTGAGCAGTTCGCCCCGCGGGGCCGTGCCCTGGACCAGCAAGGGATAGTCCAACCGGGTCTCCAGTTGCTCCGCCGCGCGGCGCAAGGCACGGTGGCTGGTGAAGAGCAGAAAGGCCCGGCCGCGACTGAAGGCGAGTATCTGGGCGGCCAGGTCGGTGACCGAGTCGCCGTATTCGGGCAGGGAAGGGTCGGGCAGGCCACGCGGGACGAACCAGAGGGCCTGGTTGGGGTAGTCGAAGGGGCTGTCCCAACAGGCCGTGTGAGCATTGTTGATGCCCAACTGGCTGGCGAAATGATCGAAATGCTCGGCCACCGCCAGGGTGGCGGAGGTAAAGATCCAGGCGGCCGGATAGCGCTCCATCTGGGCCTGGAAGATGCCGGCCACGGACAGGGGCGTCTGGTGGAGGCGAAAACCCTTGCCCTGGGTCTCGAACCAGCGGATATCCGCTGCATCCGCGGCAGGTTCCATGATGCTGACCAGCCCGGTGGCCAGATCGGCGGCGCGGGCCAGGCAAGAGTCCAGGCCCTTGCCACGCCCCTTGAGAACCTCCAGGGCCGCGTGGACATCCTCCAGGCGGTGGCGCAACGCCTCCAGACGGGCGGAGGCGGCACTGTCCTCGGCGATATCCCGCCAAGGGGAGCGGCGGGCCTCGTCGCCCAGACCAAGGCGCATTTCCAGGGCGGCATGACGCAGGTTGGCGAGGAGGTCGGGAAATTCTGGCATATCCCCGGCCTCGCGCCCATATTCGGCCTCGGTGTCGCGGACCAGCTCCAGGATTTGACGGCCACTGACGGCGGTGCCAAAAAAATTGCCCGCCACCTCTGGAAGCTGATGGGCCTCATCGACGATGAAGGCATCCGCCCCCGGCAGGATCTCGCCGAAGCCCTCGTCGCGCAGGGCGATGTCGGCACATAGCAAGTGGTGGTTGACGACCACCAGGTCCGCCTCCTGGGCACGACGGCGGGCCTCTAGCAGGGGGCATTGATCCCAGTCAGGGCAATCCTGGCGCAGGCAGTTGTCGCTGGTGGAGGTCACCGCCGGCCAGACCGGGGCATCGTCCGGCAGCGCCAGTTCCGCGATATCGCCGCGCCGGGTCGCGCTAGCCCAGTCGCGCACAGCCAGCAACTGGCGATGGAATTCGGCGGTTCCGCCATGGTGATCCCCAAGGGCCAGGGCCAGTCGGTAGGGACACAGATAGTTGGCCCGCCCCTTAAGGAGGGCGATGCGCACCGGGATGTCCAGGGCGTCGCGGACCAGGGGCAGGTCGCGATGGAAAAGCTGATCCTGAAGGTTGCGGGTGCCGGTGGAGATGAGGACCTTGCGTCCGGAGAGCAGGGCCGGAGTCAGGTAGGCATAGGTCTTGCCGGTCCCCGTGCCGGCCTCGCAGATCAGGGTGCCGCCTTCCGCCATGACCCGGGCCACCTGCTCCGCCATGGCCTCCTGCTGGGGGCGATGGTTGTAGCCAGCCAGGCGCCGGGCAAGGAGACCGTCGGGACCCAGGATATCGGCGACCTTGCTCACGGCTCAGCCAATTCGCGCGGAGTTACCGTAAAAATCATTGTCCCGGGTGGTTGATCGCTATCCCATAAGTTGGTGGCATGGGTCTCGCGCCGATGCCAGGGATCTCGGCGGCAGGACCCGGTCGTCACTTGGCGCCGGCCTTGGCTTCCGCCTCCTGGGCACCGTTTTGGTCGCCGGCGGCCCGGCGCGTGGCCGCGATCATGCCCCAATTGTCCTGCTTGATCTGGCCCTGATCCTTGGACAGGGTATTGGATTTCTGGGCCAGGGAGCCGGCCTGGTCGTAGTTGTTCTGATCAAGCCGCACCCGCGCCAGCCGGTTCCAGAGATAGGCCTCCCGGGGCTGGATACGGATGGCACGCTCCAGGGTCGCGGCGGCGGCGACATAATCACCCCGCTGGCGCTGTTGCTCGGCCTGCGCCGCCAGCG
>JBATOB010000063.1:0-12486 GCA_049290655.1 Chromatiaceae bacterium
TGAGTATCCGCAAGCGCTTTATCCATCGCAAGGGGACGAAGGGTTATACCGCCGATGTGCTGCGGTCCTTCGCCTGGAACATGACCCGCCAGGCGCACCAGATCAGCAAGCTGGAAGGGATGCCCAAGCTGGAGAAGCTGCTGCGGGAGATCGAGGAGGGCATCAAGACCGGGGCGGCCGATCAGCCGGACCAGGATACGACCCGCCAGACGGCGCTATTGATCGAGCTGAAGAAACGCCATGAGGCCATCGCCACGCCGGACGGGTCGGCGCTCAGCAATATGCTGTCGGCCCTGGGCTTTGTTTTTTACCTGGGGGTATCGCCGGCGGCGGCGCTGGTCAACCTGTCCCAGGTGCCCATCGTGGCCCTGCCGGAGCTGGCGGCACGCTATGGCTCCTGGGGGGCGGCGGCCAAGGGGCTGACGACGGCCTTGGTGGATGTGGCGCGGGGCTTTTCGCCGGCGGTGCTGAAGGGCTTTGTCACCGGCCGGCCCCTGCCCAGCGACGCGGCCAATCTTAATGATGAGGAGCGGGCGGCCTTCGTGGCCTGGAGCGAGAGCGGGGTGCGGGATCGCAGCCAGGCGCATAACCTGGCGGGCATCGCCGAGGCGGATAGCCTACTCAACGGGCCGACCCTGAACCGGGTGATGGGGGTGGTGTCGAGCCTGTTCCACGCGGCGGAGGTGCTGAATCGGGATGCCACCTTGCTGGCGGCCTTCCGCCTGGCGCGGGCCAAGGGCATTGATCCCCAGACGGCGACGATGCAGGCGGAAGAGGCGACTTGGAACAGCCACTTTGATTACGGCTCGCAAAATCGCGCGCGGATAATGCAGGGCAACGTCGCCAAGACGGTGTTGATGTTCAAGAATTATGCGCAGCATGTGCTCTACTTCATGGGACGCAACCTCTTCCTGTGGGCCAAGGGGGAGTCTAAGGAGGTGCGCCAGGAGGCGCGCACCAAGTTCACGGGCATGATGGGCATGACGGCGCTGTTCGCGGGGGTGGCGGGGTTGCCGATTGGCGGGGTGTTCGTCATGGCCAATGCCTTGCAGGCCCTATTTGGCGACGATGACGAGCCATGGGACGCGGAGATCGAGTTCCGCAACTGGCTGGCGGCGACCTTCCCCGATCCGGTGGCGGGCATGATCGACCGGGGGGCGGTGACACGGCTGTCGGGGTTGGACTTTGCGAGCAGGGTGAGTATCCGGGACCTGTTGTGGCGCGCGCCGGATCGGGACCTGGACGGCAAGGGGCTGTATCAGCATGTGGTGGAACAGTTGCTCGGCCCCATTGGCGGGCTGGCGGCGCGGCCCTTTACGATGGCGGACGAGGTGGCGGAGGGCAACTGGGCGCGGGCGGCGGAGGCGGTGGTGCCGAAGTTTGCTCGGGACCTGATGCAGGCCGGGCGCTTTGGGGTGGAGGGGGTGACGACCCGGAACGGTTATCCGGTGATGACGGCGGCGGAGCTGTCGAGTTACGAGCTGTTCTGGAAGGCGATGGGGATGCAGCCGGAGGCGCTGGCGGTGCGCTGGGATGCCAACTCGGCGACCAAGTTGTACGAGGGGCGGATCGTGAATCGGCGCAAGGCCCTCATCACGGCGGCGGCGCTGGCGATGATCCATAAGGATGCGGCAACGCTGAAGCTGGCGCGGGAGGAGATCGCGGGCTTCAATAAGGCCAACCCGGAGGTGAAGATCGGGCTGGCTACCCTGACCCGGAGCGTGCGGGGGCGCAATACCCAGCGCGAGCGGGCGCAGTTTGGGGTGCTGGTGAATCCCAAGCTGGCGGGGCTGCGGCAGACGGCGGGGGGCTTTGGGTATCCGGAGCGGGCGGAGGAGGAAGAGGACCCGGAGGAGGAAGAGAACCGGGAGGAGTAGGGACTGGGGGTCCGACCATCGCGAGGGGATGCTCGGGATGGTCGGGCGGGATCATTTGCGTGACGCCACGAAAATGATCGGACCATGTTGGTGATGGTACCGAAATGGTCCTATTCTACCTTGCTATTGCAGAGACAATAGGCGCTCTGTGGCGAAAGTTTTAGGGTTCGCGGCGACTGAGAGCCGCGAAAACAGAAATTTAGTGGCGAGCCGGCGGGAAAAATCAGCCGCCGGCATCCTCTATCGGCAGGGGGAGTTGCCGCGCGCCGCTCCGGTGCTCCATGACCCGGGTAACCTCGTACTCGGTACGCGCCCCGCTGGCGGTTTGCCACTGCCGCACGCGGACCAGGCAGATCAGCAGATCGCCTTTCGTAAAAATCTCGACATTGCGGTCCACCCGGGCGAGAAAATCCGCATCGGCCATCGCGGCATAGACGGTCGCGGCCCCATCGAAGAGCCGCCACTTATTCTCCTCACGGAAGGCCAAGGAGACGATCGAGAAGACCATCTTCCGCTCCTCGTCCAGGAGCAAATCATCCGCCGGCTCAGGCGCGCGAAACCAAGCGCGCTCTGCCCGCGTAATCCTGGTCTCGATCGTCCCTTCCGTCCCGGTCGCGAAGGTGTCGATCCCCTCCCGATCAAGGGGCGACAGCAGCTTATCCAGGGCCTCGCGCACCGCCAGATCCCGCAGCAACGCCAGCACGGCCCGCTCGATCTCCAGGGACTCGCCCGCGACGATCAAGCGGACCTTGCCTGCGACCGCCTCCACCTTCTCGATACGTCGCCCCCGCAGCCACAGCAGCGCCCCCACCAGCCCCCGGCGGCCCTGCCACGCCACCAAGCCGAGCGCCCCCAGGATTTCCAGCGCATTCGCCACCGCCGACGCCGAGTCGGCAGCAAAGATATCGCGCACCTTCAGCAGCCAATCCGTCGCCAAGGCAAAGTCGATTCCAAACGATCCGGTCTTAAAGCTCGCGCGGACATTGATCTGCGGCTTCACCCGCTCCCCATTCAGTACCCGCGTCGCGGCATCCAGCAGATCGCCGGCGGCCAGCAAAGCGGGCGCCAGCTCGCGGACATCCATCTCATGGGACGCCAGGGCGGGGCCATCGTAAGTCACACGGAAATGCGCGGGGATCATGGAGGCTAGTCTAGCTCATCTGGGGGTTAGTGGCGGCGGGGGATTGACAAGGTGGGGTTGAGGTCTTGACGCGTGGGCGGGCGGGGGCTAGGCTCAAAAGCCTTTTTGATGCGTGGGGGGCAGGCCGATGGCGACGTTGGGGGCGATGGCGGCGGCGTTTTACCAGCACCCGGATATCCAGGACTTGATGTCCCATCAGGGGCTGGTGGGGCCGGAGTCTTTTGAGGTGCTGTGGGTGGATGCGCCGCGCGAGCGGTTCATTATCTGCCGGCCTGATTACGATGTGTGGCTGTACTACTCGCCCGAGACCTCCTGGCAACGGGTATTCTCCAGCTATTGCCGGGAGCATAGCGAAGAGGTGTTAAAGCAGAAATACGGTTACCGCTACCTGCGTACCATCGCGGCCTATGACCAGGTGTGGGAGATCTATATCGATCCGCGCGAGTAAGCCCTTGACCGGGGGGGGGTGGCGTGACTATCCTTGAAACAGGTGCTGATAACACCTTAGAAAGCGGTCATCGCCCCCGACAGTCTGGCGTTTTTTAGTGTCTGCCCTCCTGGCAGTACTCCGGTTTATGCCGGGTGTGGGCGAATACAACAGGGGCTTGCCCCGAATTAGCCCGCCGCCTTTCTACGGTTATCAGCACCCGGCGCCCTCCCTCTCGGAGTGTGTCAATCTCTGATAAGGATAGAAAACCATGACTGATTCACAAACCGTCCCGACCGTCACGGTCGAAACCCTGCCTGTCATTACCCATCAAGAGGCCCGCGTTATCACGACGGAGCTGATGGCGCAGCTTTATGGTACCGATGCCGTAAATCTTCGGATGAACTTCTCCAACAATGCCGCTCGGTTTGCCGACGGCAAGCATTACTTCAAGCTTGAAGGTGCGCCGTTGAGAGAATTCAAGAAGTTGCACTGCGTAAACGATATTTACTCAGTGAAAATATCTCCTAAAACCAGAAACTTGATGCTCTGGACCGAACGCGGGGCGGCGCGTCATGCCAAGATGCTTGACACTGACGAGGCCTGGGCGGTGTTCGAGCGGTTGGAGGATGCCTATTTCGGTGCGGCGGGCGACAGTATCAAACCGGCTACCCTCATCCCCAGCGAACAGCAAACCCTGTCCGAGGTGGTCCATGCCCGCTGCGCGGAACTGAATCCCGCCATCCAGGGCAAGGCCATCGCCGAGATCTGGACGCGAGTGCAGCGTAAATTTCGGGTGACCCGCTACAGCCAGTTGCCGCGCACCGCGCTGACCGCCGCGATCCTCTATGTGACCACGCTGGAGATCCGCATCGCCAACAAGGCCCTCCCGGCGTCGGCGGCGGGCCAAACCAGCCTAGAGGGGCTGACGATCAGTCCTCAGGCGCGCGAGGCGCCGCTGCCGGAGGTGGCCGCGGCCTTTATCCCCTCGGGTACCCGCTTCCTGGCCAGGCATACCGGGACCGGGTGGGTCATGACCGAGGTCCCACCGGAGGCCTTTGTCTGCACCGCCGAGGAATTGGCGCGGCTGGTCGGCACGGGCGACTATCCGCGCAAGTTGTTGCCGAGCCTGATCCAGGCCGCGGCGGGGCGGTTGAGCGACTGAGCGCGGCGGGGAAAAGGGTGGGAATAAGCGCGAAGCGGGGTGAAGAGAATCAGGAGGTTACGCCAGCCGCTTATTCCCAAAAAAACTCGGCAAGGGATTGATCTTCTTTGAGACGTTTTGCATGAACTGTCGTGCTTGTCCGTGGTTTCCGCTTGCTCTGGGAGTGCGTCAATCCCGTTAGCGCTTAGATATTTATTCATTTATAACAGTCACATAACAAAATAGTCGCACCCATCCAGCATCGGCGCTACACAGAGGCGCCACATCCCGAAATTCAAGGGTTTTACTTCGCAAGACATGATGCCATCTCCTTTTTCCACCTTACCCTCATCTGGAGAGATCTAGGTGCCCATGCCGGTCCCGAGAAATTTTCCGCGACTTGATTCAATCATAGGGAAAGGGCTTTTCCGACCCGCAACATAGCCGCATCGTTCGTTATACTTAATCCATCATTACCCTGCGCCTTTGCTCCAAATCTCCATGCCCTTAGAACTTTCCTCCGGGATTTTTCTCTCGTCGACCTGGAATCTGATCGCGGATCTGCTCGGTTTATCGTTGCTGTTGGCCTACCATCTGCGTCTGAGTTGGGTTTACCGCCGGCACCCAGAGCGCACCACCCGTGGCCGGGCGGATCGGTTGCGCCGGGCCTGGATCGAGGCGGTGCGGGCCAGGAATGGCGATATCCTGGCTATCCAGACCTTGCGCAATTGGGTGATGACGGCCTCGGTATTTGCCTCCACCACCATCATGATCGGGCTCGGTCTGGTCGCCGCCTCCTTCCAGGGGCTCGATATGGCCAATCTTTCCAATGCCGTCAGCTTTCTCCCCGTGGGAGGGGACGTGGCCCGGCCCAAGCTCCTGATACTGGCGATCCTCTTTTTCAACGCCTTCCTGCGCTTCGTCATCGCCCTGCGCTTTTACAATCAGACGGGATTTCTCATCAATCTGCCCGCGGCCATCTTCGTTGGGGTGGCCGAGGACGAAATCGCCGAGACCCTCAATGGCGCCGCTGGGCACTACAATCGTGGCAGCCGGATTTTTTTGTTGACCATTCCCTTCGTCCTCTGGCTGGTGGGGCCGGATTGGTTCCTCCTTGGCGTCATCATCACCCTCTTCTCGCTCCGCCGCTTTGATTACATCCTCCGGTTCGGAGACTGAGCCCAGGCCCCGCTAAAAACCGAGGGCGCCCGCGGGCGCCCTTAGTGGCCGGTCAGGACCCGAAAGCCCCTTACTTGGCCTCTGGCTTGGCCCCGGGCTGAGCCTCTACCGGCGTTTGCTTAATGAGTTCGGGGTTGAGGTCAACCTTGGCCTTTTCCTGCAGTTCGCCAATATACTTGGTCAGGCCTTCACGCTGGAGGGCGGCGACGATCTCGGGCTTGATGCTCTCCAGGGTTGGGGGCTCCATCTTGCGGGTCTCTTCCAGCCGGATGACGTGCCAGCCGAACTGGGTCTGGACCGGCGTCTTGGTGTAGGTACCGGGCTTCATCTCGACGATCACCTCGGAGAAGGCCGGCACCATCTGGGTGGCGTCAAACCAGCCGAGATCGCCGCCATTCTTGCCGGTGGGACCATCGGAATGGGCCTTGGCCAGCTCCTCGAATTTCTTGCCGCCATCCAGTTCCTTGATGACCTTCTTGGCCTCATCCTCCTCCTTCACCAGGATGTGGCGCGCCTTGTATTCCAGGCGATCCATCTTGGCGACTTGCTCGTCGTAGATCTTCTTGATGTCCGTATCGGAGGGGTGAATGGTCGAGGCGGTCTGCTCGAGGACCAGGCGGGACAAGAGCTGCATCTTTTGCAGTTCGAGGGCATAGGCTAGCTCGGGATTACTCTCCAGGCCCCGGGTCTTGGCATCCTGGGCTGTTACGATGATATTCACGAACTCGTTGAAGGCCAGGTTCTGGAACTCGGGGGTGTTTTCGGCCTTGGCCGCGCGCAGGCGCTCGGCATAGAAGAGACGGAAAAGGCCGAGGGAGAATTGCTGGCCGTTGACGGTGGCGATGGTGGTGTCACTGGGGGGGTCGGTCTGGGCCGCGGCGGCCTCTTGGGCGGGGGCGGCGGGGGCCTTGATCTCTTCGGCGGCAAAGACTTGGGTGGTCAGCAGGGCGGATAGGCAGGCAATGTGCAGCAGACGCTTGTTCATGCGATTTTTCTAACTCCTAGAGGCGGTGATGAAGGGAGACAAAACCCGAGTCAGGTCGGGAATACCTTGCGGAAGGGTTTGACCTGGACCTCCCCATAAATGCCCGTCAGGGCATAGGGGTCATCCGCCGCCCAGGCCTGGGCGGTTTCAAGGTCGGAAAATTCGGCGACGATCAGGGACCCGCTGAAGCCGGCCTCGCCGGGGTCCTCGCAGTCGATGGCGGGGTGGGGGCCGGCCAAAATCAAACGGCCTTGGTCTTGAAGGGCGCGCAGCCGCTCCAGGTGGGCCGGGCGAGCAGCCAGGCGGGCCGGCAGGCTGCCGGGGTTATCGGTGGCAATGATGGCGTAGAGCATCGGATCAGGCCTCGGGAACTTCCGCCGGTTGACGGATATGGCGGGCCAGGTAGAAGCCCTGGGCAATGACGAAGGCGACCGTCATGCCTAACATGCCAAAGAGCTTGAAGTTCACCCAGGCGTCTTCCCGCGCCTGGGCGTCCTGACATTGGGCCAGCAGGCTGCCCTGGAACTGGTCGGCACAGGTGGCCAGGTCGATGTCCGTCAAGCCAGCGGCGACCATCAGGGCCTGTTGGGCGACATAAAAACCGCTGAAGTCGTAGACCACATAGAGGTTAGCCGCGCCGGAGAGGAAGAAGAAGATCACCCAGAGCAGGTTCAGGCGGGGCCAGATCTCCGCCGGGAGATCAATGGCATGGGACATCATGCGCTCAATCACCGTCTTGCCACCGATGAAGTGGCTGCCGAGGAAGACCACCGCGAACAGCCAGTTGACCAGGGTCGGTTTCCACATGACGAAAATAGGGTCGTGCAAGGCCAGGGTCATGCCGCCGAAGACCGCTAGCAGGGCCAGGGTCGCCAGATGCATCTTTTCGACCTTATGGTGACGCCACCAGACCCAACCAACCTGGACGGCGGCGGCGGCGATGGCCACGCCCGTGGCGACGTAGATGCCCGCCAGCTTGTAGGCGATGAAAAAGAGCAGAATGGGGAAGAAGTCGATCAGTAATTTCATGTTTTGGCTATTGTTTGGGTACCCGTGGGCGAGGGTTCGAGACGGCAGCCGTCCTTGTGGCAATCCCCGGGGGCAATCAGAGCTGCCAAGCATCAGTTCGATAAGGGGGATATCTCTTGGTTCCAGGGTCTAACGAAAAAATCCCCGATATCCGTACTCGGGATCCTCGTTTAAGGTGGTTATACCGCTAACAGTTTACCAGTCGTAGGGGCTTGAGTCTTCAGGCATGGAATCCGGGCGGTGGCCAAGCGTATCGCGGAGTACCTGAAACTTAGAGTAACATTCCGCCATGGGCAGCCTTCATGACCTCCACACCCACTCCACCGCCTCCGACGGCACCCTGGCGCCTGCGGAACTGGTGGCCCGCGCGGCCCGGGTGGGCATCCAGATTCTGGCCCTGACCGATCACGACACCCTCAACGGTATCGCCGAGGCCCAGGCCGCGGCCGCCGAACTGGGTCTCACCCTGATCCCCGGGGTGGAGATCTCGGTCACCTGGGGTGGGCGCACTATCCATATCCTGGGCTTGGGCCTGGACCCGACGGCCCCCGCCTTGAATGCGGGCCTGCTAGGGGTGCGTGAATATCGCGACTGGCGCGCCAAGGAGATCGGCCTGCGACTGGCGGCCAAGGGTGTCGAGGGGGCCTACGCGGGCGCCCTGGCCTTGGCCGCCGATGAGCGTTTTGTCGGTCGTACCCATTTCGCCCGTTTCCTGGTCCAGCGCGGTTATGCCGCCACGGTGCGCGACGTCTTCAAGCGCTACCTGGTCAAGGGCAAGCCTGGCCATGTGACCGGCGACTGGGCCTCCCTGGAGGAGGCCCTGGGCTGGATTCAGGAGGCCAGTGGCCAGGCTGTCATTGCCCACCCGGCGCGTTACAGCCTTACCGGTTTTAAGATGCGGCACCTGATCGGCGAGTTCCGCGAGCTGGGGGGCGTCGGCATCGAGGTGGTTTCCGGTAGCCATAGCCGCGACGAGGCCTTTCTCTTTGCCCAGCGCGCCCGGGATGCGTCTCTGCTCGCCTCCGCTGGCAGTGATTATCACGGACCCGAGCACCCTTATATGGAGCTAGGCCGCCTGCCCAATCTGCCTCCCGGCTGCACGCCGATCTGGGCGGATTGGTGACCGGTCAACCCAAGGACCCAGGAGCAATCCGTCCATGGCGCAATTTTTTGATATCCATCCCGACAATCCCCAGCCGCGGCTCCTCCGCCGGGCGGCGGATATCCTGCTGGAAGGCGGCGTTATCATCTATCCCACGGACTCTTCCTATGCCCTGGGGTGCCAAATCGGCGAGAAGGATGCCATGGAGCGTATCCGCCGCATCCGCCATCTGGATGACAAGCACAATTTTACCCTGGTCTGCCGCGACCTCTCCGAGATCACGACCTACGCCAAGATCGACAACCAGGCCTTCCGCCTGCTCAAAAGCATGACTCCAGGGGCTTATACCTTTATATTCGAGGGCACCAAGCAGGTACCGCGTCGCCTCATGCACCCCCGGCGCAAGACCATCGGCATCCGGGTGCCGGACAACATTATCTGCCACGAACTCCTGGGCACTCTGGATCAGCCCATCTTGAGCACCACCCTCATGCTCCCCGGCGACGATCAGCCCCTCACCGATCCCTACGAGATGCGCGACCTGCTCGGTCACCAGGTGGACCTCATCATCGATGGGGGCTTTTGTGGCCTGGAGCCGACCACCATGGTCGATATGAGTGGGGAGGCGCCTCTGGTAACCCGGGTTGGCAAGGGCGATCCGACCCCTTTCGAGGAGCGGTAACCGGGCGGCTAGGGTTGCGTCTTGGGTTCGGATTGCTTATCAGCAATCGATAATATTACAATTAATTTATCACCGCCTACCGCCCCACACAGCACAGGTTTCGCCATGCAGGAACCCATTCCCGATCGCGCCATTGGCCGCGCCGAGATCAAGGAGACCACCTGTTACATGTGCGCCTGCCGCTGCGGCATCCGCGCCCATCTGCGTGACGGCGAGGTGCGCTACATCGAGGGCAACCCCGACCACCCCCTCAACCATGGTGTCATCTGCGCCAAGGGTTCCTCGGGGATCATGAAGCAATACTCCCCGGCGCGGCTCACCCAGCCCCTGCGCCGCCGCCCCGGCGCGGTGCGTGGCACCGCCGACTTCGAGCCCATTTCCTGGGATGAGGCTTTCCAACTCCTCACCGACCGCCTGGCCCACCTGCGCGCCACCGACCCCAAGCAATTCGCCCTCTTCACCGGTCGCGACCAGATGCAGGCCCTCACCGGCCTCTTCGCCAAGCAGTTCGGCACCCCCAACTACGCCGCCCACGGCGGCTTCTGCTCCGTCAACCTGGCGGCGGGGTTCATCTACACCATCGGCGGCTCCTTCTGGGAGTTTGGCGGCCCCGACCTCGACCGCGCCAAGCTGTTCGTCATGATCGGCACCGCCGAGGACCACCACTCCAACCCCCTCAAGATCGCCATCGGCAAGTTCAAGCGTAAGGGCGGCAAGTTCATCTCCATCAACCCCATCCGCACCGGCTATTCGGCGGTGGCCGACGAGTGGGTCCCCATCAAGCCCGGCACCGACGGCGCCCTGCTGCTGGCCATCATCCACGAGATCCTCAAGCTCGGCCTCTACGACCGTGACTTCCTCATCCAGTACACCAACGCCGCCGAGCTGGTGATCGACGACCCCAGCCGCGACGACCACGGCCTCTTCCAGCGCTTCGCGAGGCACTACGAAGAGGGCTGCTTCGACCCCGAGAACAAGCTGTGGTGGGACCCCGCCATCGGTGCCGTCGGCACCCACACCCCCGGGGCCGAGCCGCGCCTGTTGGGCAGCTACCAGTTGGAGGATGGCACCCCGGTCAAGCCTGCCTTCCAGCTCCTGATGGAGAAGGTTGCCGACTACAGCCCCGAGTGGGCCGCCGGCATCACCGGCATCCCCGCCGCCACCATCCGCCGCCTGGCCCACGAGATGGGCGTCACCGCCCGCGATCAGCAGATCGAGCTGCCCATTCCCTGGACCGACTGCTGGGACAACGAGCACGCCACCGTCACCGGCAACCCAGTGGCCTTTCACGCCATGCGCGGCCTGGCCGCCCACTCCAACGGCTTCCACACCATCCGCGCCCTGGGCATCCTCATGACCATCCTGGGCACCATCGACCGGCCCGGCGGTTTCCGGCACCGCGCCCCCTATCCGCGCCCCATCCCGCCCTGTCCCAAACCGCCCAACGGCCCCGAGCGGGTGCAGCCCGACACCCCCCTGGACGGCATGCCCCTGGGCTGGCCCGCCAAGCCCGAGGACCTGTTCGTCGATGACGACGGCGAGCCGCTGCGCATCGACAAAGCCTTCTCCTGGGAACACCCCCTGGCAGTGCATGGCCTGATGCACAACGTCATCACCAACGCCTGGCGCGGCGACCCCTATCCCCTCGACACCCTGCTGCTGTTCATGGCCAACATGGCCTGGAACTCCAGCATGAACACCGTGGGGGTGCGCCAGATGCTGGCCGACCAGGACGGGGAGGGCAATTACAAGATCCCCTTCCTGGTGGTCTGCGACACCTTCGCCTCCGAGACCGTCGCCTTCGCCGACCTGGTGCTGCCGGATACCAGCTACCTGGAGCGCCACGATGTCCTCTCCATGCTCGACCGGCCCATCTCCGAGTACGACGGCCCGGTGGACTCGGTGCGCATCCCGGTGTTGCCCCCCAAGGGCGAGTGCCGGCCCTTCCAGGAGGTGCTCATCGAGCTGGGCACCCGGCTCCAGTTGCCGGCCTTCGTCACCGCCAGCGGCGCGCGGCGCTACCGCGACTATCCCGACTTCATCATCAACTACGAGACCTCCCCGGGCTCCGGCATCGGCTTCCTCGCCGGCTGGCGCGGCCAGGGCGGCGAGAAGTTCCTCAAGGGCGAGCCCAATCCCCGCCAGTGGGAGATGTACGCCCAGAACAATTGCGTCTATCACCACGAGCTACCCAAGTCCTACCAGTACATGCGCAACTGGAACAAGGGCTACCTGCACTGGGCGCGCGCCCATGGCCTCATCCGCTACGCCGACCCCATCGGCCTCAACCTCTACTCCGAGGTGCTGCAACGCTTTCGCCTCGCCGCCCAGGGCAAGCGGTCCGGTCGCCAGCCCCCGGCGCGCCTGGCCCAGCGCGTGGCGACCTACTGCGACCCGCTGCCCTTCTATTACGAGCCCCTGGAGGCCGGCCTGGTGGACACCCAGCGCTATCCCCTTAACGCCCTCACCCAGCGGCCCATGGCCATGTACCACTCCTGGGACAGCCAGAACGCCTGGCTGCGCCAGATCCACGGCCACAACGTCCTCTTCGTCAACCCCCAGGTCGGCATCGCCAACGGCTTCGGCGACGGCGACTAGATCTGGGTCGAGTCGCCCCAGGGCGAGGTGCGCTGCCAGTGCCGCTTCTCCGAGGCGGTGGAGCCGGGCACGGTCTGGACCTGGAACGCCATCGGCAAGGCGGCGGGCGCCTGGGGGCTGGCCCCGGACGCCGATGAGTCGCGCCGGGGCTTTCTGCTCAATCACCTCATCAGCGAGGAGCTGCCGGCCAGGTTGGCGGGGGACCACCTGTCCAACTCCGACCCGGTGACCGGCCAGGCCGCCTGGTTCGACGTGCGGGTGCGGGTGCGCAAGGCCGCGCCCGGGGAGCCGGCCACCACCCAGCCCCAGTTCGCCCCCCAGC
>JBATOB010000064.1:0-7141 GCA_049290655.1 Chromatiaceae bacterium
CCCGGCGGGGATACGGATAAAGGTGTGAATCCCGTCCCAGACGGTATCCACGCCGGGGGTCTTGTCGGCGAAGAACTCCATCAGGTACATGAAACCGGCCGTAAACATCACCAGGGGATCGCTCAGGACCTCCAGGCCAGCGGGCAGGTCCATGCGCCCGGTCAGGCCCAGATAGCCCAATACCAGGATGGCGGCGTAGAGATTGATGCCGCTGGCCCAACCCACACCCAGGGTCAGAGCCAGGCTTTGGGTGATATCTTCCATCGTCGAATCGACCCCCCTATTTTAATGGATACACGGAGCATTATAGCCTGTCCCGGCGCTGGCCCCTGGCTGGCGGGGTGACGGGGGACTAGAATGGCACCCCTGTTCCCCAACGCGACCGATCCGGTCGACAGGTCGTCATGCGATTTCTGGTTTCCCTCTTATTGGTTTTCATCCTCGTCTTCATTTTTTGGCCCTACTATCACCTTTACCGCATCGATGATGCCCTCGGTCGGGCCGAACCCGCTGCCCTGGCCCCCCTCACCGATCTCGATGCCATTCGGGACCATACCAAGGAGCGCCTCGAATGGGCGCTGGGCCTGAAGAATGTCACGACCAGCAACAATCCCATGGGCTGGTTCCAGCAGGGCCTGCAACGGGCTGGCGAGGTCGCCTTGGAAGAGACCATCAACCTCGAATGGGTCCAGACCCAACTGCGCGATGCCGCGGCCACCGCGACTGATAAACGCCCGGCCTATTTCCTCGCCGCCGTCGATTACGCTATGTTCGAGTCCTGGAACAGCTTCCTCGTCCGGCTTGGGAAGCTGGGGTATAACGACACTCACCTCCGCCTCCACCTGGAAGGCGTGACCTGGAAAATTACGGATATCGTCCGCTGACCGGAGGCGACACCTGGCCGGCCGGAGGCTCAAGCCCCCGGCCGGATTTAGACCCGCTAATATTCCACCGGTCCCCTATAGCCCGAGGATGGGCCCTGGCCCCCAAAGGCGCCTGAACCCGGTTCGGACGAGGTGTCCCCGGAACTAGGCGGTGGCAGGTGCGGCTTTCCCGGCGGGACTTGCCCACCGGGCCTGCCGACTGGCGGCGCGGAGGGCTCCGGGGCAGGGGCTCCCGGAACTATCCTGGGTTGCTCATTGCGCGGTGACGGCATGGGCCGGGGCTGGGGCCGCGGCTGAGGACTCGGTTGATTGCCCACCGGCCGGGGAGGATAGATCTGATCCGGTCCCTGACTGTGCGGCAGCTCGTTGGTGCGCGGTCCATCACCGAAACCGGGGTCCTCTCCTGACCACCAAGGATGAGGTTGGGGGCGCGGAGTGGGCCGAGGACCCTGGCCAGGTGGCGGTCGATCACCCCCCGGGGGCCTGTAGTCAGGCCTGACGGTATTGTCACCTGGGGGTCGGTAACCCGGCCTGATGTTATCCCCATCACCCGGCTGATAATAGCGGGGAGGTCCGGGACGCTGATCATCATCCCACCTCGGTCTGTGGCTATACCGGGGTGGTGGTGGCTTGGGCGGGTGATGCCGGTAACGCTCGGGGGGGTAATAGTGCCGGTGGTCGTTGTAGTAGTACCAGGGGCGCGGTCCCGGGTTGTTGAGGACGACATAGGTGCCCAGGCCACTGTAGAGGTAGGATGGCAAGATCGTTGTCTCGACCCAGGTTCCACCGGAATTGTAATGATAATAGCCCCGCTGGTTGTCGTAGTAGACGCCCACGGAGGGGTAAAACCAAAAATCATTTGTGACAGGTCCGGGTCCAGGCCCTGGGTAGTAGGAAGTGGCCCCCACCACGCACCCACCCAGGCCGAGGGCCAGGGCTAGCAGGGAAGCGGTCACGACGTTGCGATAGATCCGCCTTGGTTTCATTGGGTTACTCTTAATTTATTTTTTGGATAATGGGGGGTAGTGCCCCAAAGCGTAGGACGTATCTTGCCTAACAGGCTGATAAAAAAGGGCTTCAGCTTACTACCATCCTACCGATTGGGGCACTACCTAATGGGGAAATGGGGATTTGCCAAGAATATTTGTGTCGTCCTGGAGCTGTCAAGGGATGCCCGCATCAATCCATACTTGGATCACAATTCTCGGACTCCCCAGCCAGCAGGGCCTGGGCGCGGAAGAGGCCAATCAAGGTCTTCGCATCGGAAATAGTACCATCGCGACACCAGTCCAGGGCTTGGGTCAAGGGCAGCCAGTGAATCTCGATAACCTCCTCCTGTTCGTGGCCAAGCGTAACGGGGGTCAGGTGCCGGGCCAGGTAGAGATAGACGACCTCGGTGAAGATGCCGGGGGAACTGTGCATGAAGCCGAGTTCCCGCCAGTCCCTTGCCTCCCGACCGGCCTCCTCGACGAGTTCGCGCCGGGCGGTTTGGGCGGGTGGTTCCTCATCATCGATCTTGCCGGCGGGCAGTTCCCAGAGCCAGCCCCCCGTGGCGTAGCGATATTGCCGCAAGAGACAGACCTGGTCCGCCTGATCGAGGGCGACGACGGCGGCGCCTCCCGGGTGGTGGACGATCTCCAGCTCGGCCTCATGGCCGTTGGGTAACCGGACGCACTCCTGAGTCAGACTGATGATGCGCCCGCGAAAGAGGGCCGGGTGTTCGGCGGGCATGGCGATGGTTCCTGGGTCGTGGTGGAGGAGGATTTCCCGCGTCTCGCGGGGCCGTGGGGGGCAGGCCAGGGGCTCGGGCCTGGGCTGGGACAGCGCCAGTCGCTCTCCCCGTCTGGCGATGCGGTAGCCCTGGCTTTCCAGCATCTGGCCATCGGCCTCGGAGCCATAGTGGTAAAGAACCAGACGCCGTCGCTGCTCGGGCTTGTATTCACGAGCCAGGTCCTGGAATCCGGTATGGGAGGGATTGGAGCGGGTGCCGCAGTCGTGGAAAATGTTCTCGCCCCGGCTGGCATAGCGGTTGAGGATCTCGGGAATGGGCCGGGTATCGCCGGTGAAGAGAAAACGCCCCTCCAGGGCCAGGCCGAAGGCGGCAAGATATTCATGATGCCGGACCGGAAAGGCGCTGAAGAGCAGGTCCCGATACCAGAAGCGTTCCGAGACTGGGATCAGGTGGAAGACATCCCAAAAGTTGCAACCGCCTTCGGCGAGGAGATTGGGATAATCCGCCAGCCGGCGCTGGAGCACGGCCACCAACTCGACCGGGACCAGGAGGCGCGGCGGTTTGACAGGGTTGGCGGCTGTAGCCAGCCGGTAAAAGAGGGCCTCCAGGCCCCCGATGTGATCGAGGTGAGGATGGGTAATGAAGATGGCGGTGGGCAGACCGCCATAAGTCTTCACATAGGCCGGCAAGCTGTCTGGACCACAGTCGATGAGCAGCCAGGGCTCGGCGCCCCGTTCCAGGATAGCCGCGGATGAACCCAGATTGGGGGCATGGGCATTACCGACGCCCAGGAAGCGTAGAAAAAATTCAGACATAGGCTTCTTGCCGCTACTACAGGCACTCGTTGGGAAATCGCGGGTTGGGCACTATCTTACCCCAGAGACCCAATTTAGCGCTGGCATGGACAAAGTGTTTCCACGTCGGTCTCGCCCTGACATCGAGGCCTGCGGCAGTCATCAAATTGTCATGGGACCTCAATAATATGAGTCATGGCCAAATCTCATCTCAACAAAGTCAAAACGCCCCGCCCGCCATCCAAGCCTTCCAGTGCCCTCAAGATTATGGCGACCATCCTCATCGTCGATGACGAGCCCGATATCCGTGAAGTCATGCGGTTTGCCTTGGAGGGTTCGGGATTCCGCGTCCTCGAGGCCGGTCACGCCGATGAGGCCCGCAAGCTGATGCAGGCCGAGGACCCCGACCTTATCCTTCTGGACTGGATGCTCCCCGGTCGCTCCGGGCTGGAACTGGCCCTGCAACTCAAACAGAACCCCAAGACGCGCGCCACGCCCATTATCATGGTGAGCGCCCGCGGCGAAGAAGAGGACAGGATACGGGGTCTGGAAACGGGGGCGGACGACTACATCGCCAAGCCTTTCTCGCCGCGCGAGATGGTAGCGCGTGTCAATGCCGTGCTCCGCCGCTCCAAACCGGAAGGTTCATCGGACCAGATAGAGATCGGCGGCCTGCGTATCGACAGCATCAGCCATCGCGTCACCGCCAATGGCCAACGCATCGAAGTCGCCCCCACGGAATTTCGGCTGCTGCACTACCTCATGAGCCATGCCGAGCGCGCCTTCACGCGCTCGCAACTCCTGGATCAGGTCTGGGGCGAACAGATTTATGTCGAGGAGCGCACGGTGGACGTTCATGTCCGTCGCCTGCGCAAGTCCCTGGAAGATACCGGCCATGACCGCCTGCTACAGACGGTGCGGGGTATTGGTTATCGCCTCTCCGACAAGCCCTGACCAGGGATAGAACCCACCCCAACAGAACCCCATAGAGGTGCCAGGGATTGATCCTCCCCCTGGCGTCTCCGTCCTGAATCTTTCTAGCGCGATGGCTTACCCCGAGGATGGCCCGATGTTCTTCCGGACCAAGGGCATCTTCGAATCCATCGCGATGGGGATAAATAGAGTGCCTAGCCGCCAGCGGCTAACTCATGCTGATAGGCATCGTTGACACGATCCCGCAACTCCTTGCCCGGCTTGAAATGGGGAACATGCTTGCCCGCCAAGGCCACGGCATCGCCGGTCTTGGGGTTACGGCCCACGCGCGGCGGGCGGAAGTGCAGGGAAAAGCTGCCAAAGCCGCGTACCTCGATGCGTTCGCCCGAGGCCAGGGCATTGCTCATGCGCTCAACAAGGTGGCGGACGGCAAGTTCGACATCCTTATAGGGGAGTTGATGGTCCGGCTTGGCGGCCAGGACTTCGATCAGGTCGGATTTGGTCATGATGCTGGTTTCCCCTCTGGGTTGGCCCGCGATGCTGGGCAAATCGCCACTGAAATAAGAAGGATTTTGCCGATCCGGCGGCGCCTCGGGAGGCGCCACCCGGCCGGTCGGGCAGACTAGGGCTAGCCTCCTAGCCCCGGCCCGCATCTTCCATCTGCTGCTTGAGAATGTCGCCCAGGGTAGCGGTACCTGCCTGGGCCTCGCGGGCATAGCCCTTCATGGCCGCCGACTCCTCATCATGATCCTTGGCCTTGATGGATAGAGAGATGGTGCGGTTCTTACGATCGACGCCCAGGAACTTGGCCTCGATCGGGTCACCGGCCTTGAGCACGGCGCGGGCATCCTCGATGCGATCACGGGAGATCTCGGAAGAGCGCAGGTAACCCTCTACGCCATCGCCCAGGGCGATGGTCGCCCCCTTGGCATCCACCTCGGTGATGGTGCCGGTGACAATGCTGCCCTTCTCATGGGCGGCGACAAAGGCCGAGAAGGGGTCCTTGTCGAGTTGCTTGACGCCCAACGAGATGCGCTCGCGCTCGGGATCGACCGACAGCACCACGGTCTCCAGCTCGTCGCCCTTCTGATAGCGGCGCAGGGCCTGATCACCGCCCTCCTCCCAGGAGATATCCGACAGGTGCACCAGGCCGTCGATGCCGCCGTCCAGACCGATGAAGATGCCGAAGTCCGTGATGGACTTGATCTTGCCGCTGACGTGGTCACCCTTCTTGTGGTTGAGGGCGAACTCGTCCCAGGGATTCATGGCGCACTGCTTGATGCCGAGCGAGATGCGGCGGCGCTCCTCGTCAATGTCGAGGACCATGACCTCCACCTCATCGCCCAGGGCCACGACCTTGCTGGGGTGGACGTTCTTGTTGGTCCAATCCATTTCGGAGACGTGGACCAGGCCCTCAACGCCCTCCTCGATCTCCACGAAGCAGCCGTAGTCGGCGATGTTGGTGACCTTGCCGAAGACGCGGGTGCTTTCCGGATAGCGGCGGGAGATGTTGACCCAAGGGTCCTCGCCCATCTGCTTGAGCCCCAGGGAGACGCGTTGACGGTCGCGGTCGAACTTGAGGATCTTGACATCGATCTCGTCGCCAATCTCCACCACCTCGGAGGGATGCTTGACGCGCCGCCAGGCCATATCGGTGATGTGCAGCAGACCATCGATGCCACCCAGATCCAGGAAGGCGCCGTAGTCGGTCAGATTCTTGACCACACCCTTGACCTGCATGCCCTCCTCGAGCCTCTCCAGCAGGGCCTCGCGCTCGGCGCTGTACTCGTCCTCGACCACGGCGCGGCGGGAGACGACGACGTTATTGCGCTTGCGGTCCAGCTTGATGACCTTGAACTCAAGTTCCTTACCTTCCAGGTAGGAGGTGTCGCGCACCGGGCGCACGTCCACCAGGGAGCCCGGCAGGAAGGCCCGCACGCTGTCAAGCTCGACGGTGAAGCCGCCCTTGACCTTGCCGTTGATGATGCCCTTGACGGCCTCACCGGCCTCGAAGGCCTTGTCCAGGAATTCCCAGGCCGCGTGGCGCTTGGCCTTTTCGCGGGACAGGCGGGTGGCGCCCGAGCCGTCCTCGACGGCCTCCAGGGCGACCCGAACCTCATCGCCCACGGCACACTCCAGGTTGCCATTGACGTCGAGAAATTGGGATCTGGGAATAATGCCTTCGGACTTCAGGCCAGCATTGACCACCACCACTTCGGAGGTGATCGCGACCACAGTGCCGGTGATGATGGTACCGGGCTGCAGTTGATTGACGGTGAGGCTCTGTTCAAAGAGTTCGGCAAAGCTTTCGCTCATGGGTTAAAGGTTTCCTGACGCGGCGTGGGTTCGATCCCGAGAGACCGATGGTTTGGTTGAAAAAAGGCCGCCCGCTGGCGACCGCCTTGGAAAATCCACGCCGCCGGCTGCGTCGCCGCGGTGGCATGGCTCCCGAACAATAGCTGGACCCGGACCAGCCGGGACGACAGGGCGGAAAGGATGACCGAAAAGACTTTCGGAATCAAGCCGTTTTCCACTCATAATCATGATTTTGACAGGCTTGGGCAGGCAGGATGCGGCTCTGCTTGGAGTCCCAGGATCGCCTGAAACGCTTATAATCTTGATTCCTTGTCGAATCACCCGTCGGGCGGCTGACGCCTGGCCGCTACCGGCTACTAGCCGGCCGCCGCTGCCAGAGCCCCAAACCGGCCCCGCAGGATGCCCAACACCTGTTCCAGCACCGCCTCGATGCCGATGCCGGTGGTATCCACTACCCGGGCGTCGGCGGCCGGGCGCAGGGG
>JBATOB010000065.1:0-5858 GCA_049290655.1 Chromatiaceae bacterium
GGGTCCCGGGCGTACTGGCGTGCCGTCGCGTAAGCCATCGCCGACAGGCCGATAGCCACCGCGTGAGAACTCATGTGCCAGCCATCGGCCAGCAGGGCCATGGAGTTGTACCACCAGCCGGCGGCGATCTCGACCACCATCATGGCGGCGGTAATCCACATCACCAGGCGCGTGCCTCGTTCGGCGGCCTCGCTGCCGATATCAAAGACGTGATCGTGCTGCCAGTCAGAGAGATTGTCGATATGCATCCTCGTTCTCCTTACAAGCCCGGTGCCGCGCGAGCCTTCGACCAAGTTGCCGTGCTCATCAGTGCCGGGATATGACGATAACCGATTAATAGAATTGGGCAATACTTTTAGGTTGCTAATGGCGGAGAACCCCGGGCCAGGGGAAGACACCAGACCGGAAACAACCAGAAGGGGGGCCAGGATGGCAACCGGGAAGGGGGGATGCGGGTGTAATAGGGCCTGGGGATGGGCGCTAAAGCCAGGTTCGGGTTGCCGCATTCAGCGCGGGCGAGGATTCCGGTAGGGACGAGGAGAGGCGCCATGACATTTCCTAGGCCGGGCTTGAAGACAAATGACCATGACGCCTCCCCGGCCAATTGGGAGGCGTCATGGTCAAAGGTCTCGCCAAGCCAGGAAACTGCTTACGCCATGACCTGCCGGTCAAGTATGTTGACGTAAGCCTCTAACAAACGTAGAGCGGCTACTCCCCAATGACCTGGATATTCTAACGGACGGGGCCTCTCCGGTCGATGGTTTTGCGGAGATCCCGATCCCCGTCATTAGGGGTGCAGAATCATGGAGGTTCCCCGTCGGATGCCTGCCCGCGCCTGGCCAACCCTGTCCTACCGGGCTGACTAACCCGGGGCGGATGCCACAGGCTTGACCGCCTCGATGGTGGCCGCCACCAGATAGTCCTCCACGCCCCGGCCTGGCGCCCAGTCGCGGATGAATTCCCGGGACTGATCCTTGGGCTGGATAGCGATACGGGTGAAGCCCGCCCTCGTGAGCATGGCCTCCAGGTCCTCGATCCGGGCCGCGCCGGCCATGCAGCCGGAATGCAGCTTGGGGTCATCCCGCCATTCCGGGGGGAGATCGGCGGTGGCGATCACGTCCGAGATGGCTAGTCGGCCACCGGGCTTGAGGATGCGGAAGGCCTCCTGGAAGACCTGGGGCTTGTCCGGCGACAGGTTGATGACGCAGTTGGAGAGGATGACATCCACCGAGGCATCCGCCAACGGCAGGTATTCGATCTCGCCAAGACGGAACTCCACGTTGGCGAAGCCGCCCCGTTCGGCATTGTGTCGGGCCTTACTGACCATGTCCGGCGTCATGTCAATACCGATGACGCGGCCCGTGGCGCCGACCTCGCGGGCGGCAAGGAAGGCGTCGATGCCGCCGCCCGCGCCCAGATCCGCTACCACCTCCCCAGGCCGCAGGGCCGCGATGGCGCTCGGATTACCGCAACCCAGACCCATGTCCGCCCCCGCCGGCATCAGGTCCAGATCCACCTGGCTGTAGCCGAGGCGCAGGGAAACCAGGGTGTTGATGTTCAGCTCCGGGGTATCGCCGCAACAGGAAGGGGCGGGGCCGCAACAGCCGCCAGCCCCATTACCCTGGGCAACGCGGGCATAGTCCTCGCGAACCTGACTACGGAGGCTATCCGCGTTTCTTGCTTCCGCGGCGGATGGTTTTTCACTGGAGTTCATTAGCATGGGATCCTTGGTCTGATCTTATTTAATCCGTATCCGCAAGCGGTTGCGCTCGTCGACACGTTCGTAGGCGATGTCCTCGGCATAGTTGCGGATGATGGCGAGGGCCAGGTCGTCGGGGAGGTCGGTGGATTCGAGGGGATTGCCGGAGGGGCCGGCGCTGTCCAGGCGCAGCTCCAGGCTCCGCTGCTTTTCGGAATAGGCTAGCGCCAGGTCGATCCCGTGGGGGGCGGGGCCGGTCAAGAGGATGCCGAGGAGCTCCTCCGACAAGAGTTGCGCCGCGTGGGCGGTGCGGTGTGGGATCAGGTGCTTTTCGCAGAAGCCCTCGATCTTGCCGACCAGGGCGTAGAGATCATAATCCGCGCTCTCCACCCGCCAGGCCAGGCTGCGGACCTTGCCGATGAAATCCCGGGTGCGCTCGCGCTGGGGGTTGCCGAAGATCTGCTCGGGGGGGCCTTGCTCGTAGATCAGGCCCTCGTCCATGTAGAAGACCCGGGTGGAGACGTCGCGGGCGAATTCCATCTCGTGGGTAACAATGGCCATGGTCATGCCCTGCTTGGCCAGGCGGCGGATCACCGCCAGGACCTCGCTGACCATGGTGGGGTCCAGGGCCGAGGTGGGCTCGTCGAAGAGGATGATCTTCGGTTCCATGGACAGGCAGCGGGCGATGGCCACGCGCTGTTTCTGGCCGCCGGAGAGTTCGTCGGGGAAGCTGTGGGCCTTTTCCGCCAGGCCCACCATGCGCAACAACTCCATGCCGCTCAGGGCGGCCTCCGCCGCCTTTATGCCGAGCAGACGGATGGGGCCGATGGTGAGATTCTCCAGGGCGGTCAGGTGGGGAAAGAGGTTGAAGGACTGGAAGACCATGCCCATGCGCCGCCGCAGGGCCGGGACGTTCGCTCCGGTTGCCAGAATGTCCTGTCCGTCGATCTCAATATGGCCGCCGGAGGGCTGGTCGAGCAGGTTCAGGCAACGCAGGAAGGTGCTCTTGCCCGTGCCGGAGGGCCCGATGATGGAGATGACCTCGCCTTGGTCGATCTCGACATTGATATCCTTGAGGACTTCCAGGTGGCCAAAACGCTTGGAAAGATGTTCGACCCGAATCATGCTGATTTCACCCTAGCGGCAGGCGAGGAATAGGCTGAGGCGCATGATCGGGCATTGAGATGCCCAAGGCAACCAGGCCGGTATCCTGGGCCTTGCCCCTCGGGGGTCTCAAGGGGTGGGTGGCAACCCCGCCCCGATTTGGCACCCTTAACAATCTCTTGGGGCCCAGCAACGTCACCCTGCACAAGGTCGGGGCGCGGCGCTGGATCGCGCGCATCATGATGACCTGGGGCCTCGTCTCCTTGGCCATAATGTGGGTGATGACGGTGGAGATGTTTTACCTCCCGCGCTTCCCGCGCTTCCCGCCGAGCATTTACCTGGAACCCCTCCTGGGCAGGGGTGTGATTAGTCTCGCGGCTCTCTTGCGGCTATGCCCCTGGGCGCGGGGTAGCTTGCGCCTTCAGCCCAGCAGGTAGTCCCGCACGATGGCAATCTGCGCCTCGTCGAGAAAGGTTGGGGCATGGCCGACATCGGGGACCTCGGCGAGGGTCGCGCGGGGACCCCGGGTGGCCATGGCCAGCCAGACTTCGGCGGTCAGCAGATCGGAATTGGCGCCGTGGATGGCCAGGGTGGGGCAGGTGATGGCCTCGTAGAGGGGCCAGAGGTCGGAGTTCTGATTGGGGTCGATGGCGCGCAGGGACAGGGCGATGCGCGGGTCATAGCGCGCGCGCCACAGGCCCTGGGCGTCCTGGACCAGGCCGGGGAGCAGAATCTGGTGCCACTGATCGAGGCTCAGATTGCCAAAGGGAGCCAAGGCCTGCCGATGATGGGCCTTGGCTTCATCCAGGCTGTCCCAGCGTTCGTCACAACCGACATATTGGGCGATCCGTGCCAGGGATAGGCCCGAAACCTCGGGACCTACGTCATTGAGGATGAGCCGCTGGATGGGGCTATCAGGCTGGGCGGCGAGGACCATGCCGATGATTCCGCCCATGGAGGTCCCCAGCCAATCGACCTTGGATGCACCAAGCTGTGCCAGCAGGGCCAGCAGGTGCTGGGCATAGGTGGGAATACCGTAGCCAGCGGGGTCATCGAGCCAGTCGCTGAGGCCGCGGCCCATCACGTCCGGGCAGATGACACGGTAGTCGTCGGCCAGCGCCTGGGCCAGGGTGTCGAAATCACGCCCGCAACGGGTCAGTCCATGGACGCAAATCAGCAGTCTGGGGTTGTCGCTATCACCCCAGTCGGTATAAGCCATGCGCAAGTTCTGGGCCTGGCCCGGACAGATGACAAAGCCTTCGCGAAAGCGGGACATAGGCTAAACGGCTTGCTCTGACGAAAAAGGGAGGGGGTGGCGCCGGCTTGAGGCCGATCCGGCGCCGGGAGCGGTGGAGCGTTACGCCAATTCGGCGAGGGCGTCTTCCTTGGTGTCGCAGATGCGCAGGATGGTATGGAAGCCGGAGAGATGGAAAACCTCCCGCACCTCGTCGGTGAGGCCGGTGAGGATCAGGCGGCCAGCCCGGGCCTTGACCTGCTTGGCGACCATCAGAATGCTGCGTAAACCGGCGCTGCTGATGTATTCCAGGCCATTGAGTTGAATAACAAAGTCCGAGGCTTCCGGGGTGGCGGCCTCGGCGAAGGCCTTGTCGAAGAGCGGCGCCGTGACGGCGTCCATACGCCCCTGGAGTTCGATGATCCTGATGGCGCCTTGCTGGCTATGGGTGATATCCAATTGCTTACTCCTGGCTGAGGGTTGCCGTTAATGTCGCGCCGTCGAAGCGCGGAGTGAAACTTGGCCCGGATTATATCGCCGAGATAGGCTGTCGGGGAGGATTTTGCTGCCAACTGTCGAACCCCGTCCGGAGGGCGGCCCTGGATTGGTCTCTATCTAAAGATCGCCTGCTGGGCGCGGGCACCCCGGGGGCGTCACGGGCCCAACCGGGGCAAGGGTTCCGTCTTGGTTGAAAGCTGTCATACTGGCCAGATTCCGCCGACCCGACCCATGCCGAGCACTCCGACGACTCCATCTCCCCCACCCCTGTTGCGTATCGAGGGCCTTGAGACCCACCTCGGCCCGGTCGATACCCCCCTCAGGGTAGTGGATGATCTGCATCTGGCGATCAGCCCCGGCGAGACCTTTGCCTTGCTGGGGGAGTCCGGTTGTGGCAAGTCCATGACGGCCCTGTCTCTGATGCGCCTGCTGCCCCCCTCGGGCCGCATTACCGCTGGCCGCGTCTGGCTCGACGACATCTCGCTGTTGGAATTGCCGGAGAGCGCCATGCGCCGGGTGCGGGGCGGGCGCATGGGCATGATCTTCCAGGAGCCCCAGACCTCCCTCAACCCGGTTCTGACGGTGGGGCGCCAGATCGCCGAGGCGGTGACGGCCCACTCCGATCGTGACCGCCAGGAGGTGGCCGCCCGGGTCCTGGATCTGCTCGCTGCCGTCGGTATCCCGGACCCCGAGCGCCGCATCCGGGAATATCCCCATCAACTCTCCGGCGGCATGAAGCAGCGCGTCATGATTGCCATGGCCCTGGCCGGCGATCCAGAGTTGCTGATCGCCGACGAGCCTACCACGGCACTGGACGTCACCATCCAGGCCCAGGTGCTGCGCCTGCTCAAGCGGCTCCAGGCCGAGACCGGGCTGGCGGTCCTCCTCATCACCCATGACCTGGGGGTGGTGGCCGAGACCGCGGACCGGCTGGCGGTCATGTACGCCGGCCAGATCGTCGAAACCGCCAGCAGCGCCGATTTCTTCGCTCATTCCGCCCATCCCTACAGCCGCAAACTCAGGGACAGCCTGCCCGCGCCGGAAAAGCGCCAGGGCCGGCTGGCGGTCATCCCCGGCCGGGTGCCGCCCTTGAACCAGGTCTTCCGGGGCTGCCGTTTCGCGGATCGTTGCGATCGGGTGATGACCCTATGCCGGGAGCGGGCGCCGGCCTGGGTGGAGCCCTGGCCGGGCCATGGGGTGCGTTGTCATCTCTGGGACCCCGGGCAACCAGGGGTTGGCGTTCAGACCCCTCTCCCCAGCCCTCCCCCACAAGGGGGGAGGGGGTCGAAAGGGTTACCGCAGGGGCGGGGAGCGGCGGTGGCG
>JBATOB010000066.1:0-4835 GCA_049290655.1 Chromatiaceae bacterium
TGGCAGTACCGATTATGGGGGCCAATCGCTTCCAGCGGTGGGCATCCTGCATGAGCAGGAGTTTGACGCCTGCGTCTCGCAGGATCTCTGCGGCGTTATCGGCCCGGTCGTCGGTGTAGAGGGGCACCGTGACCAGGCCCAGGGATAGCGCGGCCTGGTCGAAGATCACCCATTCAGGACAGTTTCGCAATTGCAGGGCGACGCGATCGCCAGGCTGCAACTCCTCGCTCCCAAGGGCCTGCCGCCACCGTGCCACCTCGTGTCCCATCTCGGCCCAGGTCATCTGCCGCCAGCCGTCCAGGGCGCGATCGAACCAGCGGTAGGCGATGCGCAAAGGTGAGCACCGGACCCGTTCCAGGAAGATGCCGTCTAACGTCGCCATGTCCTCGACGGGAATCGGATCCATTGACCAAGCTTTCAAAGTAGTGACCTCTTGATTTGGGGTCATTGGCCGCGCCCGAGGGGCGGTAGGGCGGAACGCATCAGCGGTTCCGCCATTGCGCCGGAGGCAGTGGCGCATCGCCCTGCGGTAAGGCTGCCGAGGTGGCAAGAATAACCATCAAGGCCGACCAATGCAGCCGCCGCATTCACGCCGGATGCGGCACCGGGTCCTGATAGGGTTCCATCAGGTAGCACAGGCAATCCTGGCGGATAATGGTTTCGTCTCGCGTAAGCATGGTGGGCATGGTCGCCCGGGATAGGCGTAATTCGCCGTCCTCGATATGGAAATAGCGCGCCGTCACATCGCCCCCTCTGGCATCGCGCACCCGGATCGGGACCCCCCTGCCTTGGGTTACTACCCGGCCAAAGCTGGTGCCGGGGGCTAGTTCGCAAAAGTTGAAGCCTTCCAGATCCGGCGCCAGGATGAGATCGGCCTGCCCCGGCTCATAGGTGAAGTTGTGGTCATCCCGCACCTGGACCTGGGCTACGGTGTGGTAGAGGTCGATATCCTGGGGGGCAACCGGGTGCCCGGGCAGGTCGGAAAGGTGCAGGCAGGCATCGATGTATTCCTGGGCATGGCTCACCCCGTATTGTTCACCGACCTTGCCGCACTCCAGGGTTACCGCTGGGCAAAGGGCGCCCATGGCGGTGGCCTGGACGCCCTTGGAGTGGAGGATGTAAACCAGGGTGCGGCTGAAGAGGGCGGCCAGGTGTAGGGATCGACCGTCAAGGTGGGTGACGCAGCCGTAGTGGGGGTTGATGCCGGTCGTGTTGTGGATGTCGATGCTGGCAAACAGGCCCCGGTCGCGCAGGCTGCCTATTACCCTTTGCATGAGGTCGTGCTCCGGGGTAGGGGCCAGTTCGCTGCCAGGCCAGACCCGGTTGTAGTCCGGCTGATGGGGAAGGTGGCGAAGCCCCTGGGCGGCGGCCGCGACATTGCCGATGAAGAGGCTCAGGGCGCGAGGCAGCCGCAGATCCCCCCACCGTTCCAGGCGCTGGCGCAAGAGGGCACGGAGGGCATCCCAGCCACTGGTCTCGTTACCATGCAGCAGGACCGATATAAAGAGGGCCGGTTGGCGCTTGCCAGGGAGGTGAATGAGGGTCGGCCCCCCCAGGCAGGCCTCCAGACCGCGGCTGTCTTGGTCCAGGAGTCCTTCCGGCAGTTCATGACGTTCTGTAAGCATGATGGGGCAAGACGCCGATTGAATTGACAAATCTACAGGGTCCACTCGTGGACGGGTACGCCGCTTTGCTGGCGCTCCAGGTAGGCGCCCGTGAGGGCGGTCATATCCGGTCCATGGCGGGCGATGTAGGCCCGTTGCCACTCCGCCCCCGTCTGGCCGGTACGGACACGGCCCTCCAGGATGCCGAGCCAGAAGGCTATTTCCTCGCGGTCGAAACCGAGATGCCGAAGGCCCCACTGGGCCCGAGGGAGCAGGTCGCTGGCGATGATCTCGCGAGCCGTGGCGACGCGGCCACCCAACCACTGGAGCCGGGTCTCGAGCCCCTGTTGCGCGGCCCGATAAAAATTGGCGCTAGCCATCGGGCAGGGCAGGGACCTTTCCGGGGGCTGGGGATCCAAGAGGAGGGCTTGGATGACGCCGAAATAGAGGGCGGCGTTGGCGACGACATCCAGAATCGTCGGTCCCGCCGACAGAGGGCGGTGTTCGATGCGCAGGTGGGGGGTGCCGTCCGGGTCAAAACCCACCACCGGCCGGTTCCAGCGCCAGATGCTGCCATTGTGCAGCCGCAAATGCGCCAGGCTTTCGACCGGCTCATCCAGCAGTTCGGGCAGATAAACGGGAAAGTCACGCAGGTTGGCCTGAAAACACTCAAGAACCGAGCCTTCGGCATAGCAAGTGCCGAAGCGGGTGCGGTCCGTCCGGCTTGACCAAGCCACCGAGGTAGTCTGCTCATAAACGGGGATACGGGTCTCGCGCCAGAGGTCCAGGCCGAAGAGATAGGGTGAATTGGCGCTCACCGCCACCAGGGGGGCGGAGACGATCTTGGAGAGGTTATAGACCCGGGCGGACTCGGCGGGCGAGACCTTGAGGTGGATCTGGAAGGCGGTGGTGGTGGCCGTGGCCATGACGTCAGGGCGGGTGATCGCTAGGCGGTCCTGGCCCTGGATCTGGAGTTGCAAGGGCTGGCCCTGATTTTGGGCGATGATCTGGGCATTGAGAATGGGGAAGCGGTTGGAGGGGGTCATGTTGGCCATGACCAGATCCGCCTCGCGCAGGGTCGGGAGGATACCGATCATCACCAGGCGCGCCTGCAGGGTGGTGCCGACGGCCTGGGCCCTCGCACAGGTGGCCGCCAATTCCGCGGCCATCTGGCTGAGGGACCGGCCCTCTAGCCCTTGGGGCCGGCCATTGATCTCCAGGTTGAAGGTGGCTACCTCGTGGATGACCTGGGGGTCGCCGAGGCGCGCCAAAAGCTCACCGGCGCAGGGCCGTGGCCGCAGGTCGGGACCCACCAGCCAGCCTTCCAGCTCGTAGCCGCCCGTCTTGGGGCCGGAGGCCAGGACGCCCTCCGCTATCCAGGTCGCCAACAGGTCCGTCTCCGCCCGCAGGCGCGCCTTGAACTCCACCAGGTCGGCGGGGGTGAAATGATCCGTCCCAATCTCCTGGCTCATGGTCGCCAGCGGCTCCGTAAGCCGGTGTCCAGTTCCCGCAACCGCTCCGGGGTGCCGATGTCGAGCCAGATGCCGGCATGGTACTCGCCCGTCACGCGGGAGCGGGCCATGGCGGTGCGCAGCAGGGGCGCCAGGGGGAAGGGGCCGGGTTTGCACTCCCGGAAGAGATCGGGGTGATAGAGGCCGATGCCGCTGAAGGTCAGGCGCGGTTCGCCCTGGGCCTGGACCAGGCCGTCGGTGAGGGCGAAGTCACCCAAGGGGTGGTGGGGTGGGTTGTCCACCAGGATCAGGTGAGCGAGTTGGCCGCTCTCCAGCCGTAGGCCCGCGAAATCCATATCGGTCCAGATATCGCCATTGATGACCAGAAAGGGGCCGGGGCCCAGATAGGGCAGGGCGCGAAAGATGCCGCCGCCCGTCTCCAGGGCCGGGGCCTCGGGGGAATACTGGATCTGGACACCCCAGCGGGCGCCATCGCCCAGGGCGGCTACGAGCCGATCCCCCAGGTGGCCATGGTTGATGACCAGTTCGCGAAAGCCGGCGGCGACCAGCCGCTCGATATGGTGAACGATCAACGGCTTGTCACCGGCCTCCAGTAAGGGTTTGGGCACCTGGTCCGTCAGGGGCCGCATGCGCTCGCCGCGTCCGGCGGCCAATATCATCGCTTTCATGGGGTTGGGGACATGGGACCGGGATGGATGAAGAGGGGCGCGGGCCAGGCCGTCACCCGCGGGCTCGCCCGAATTGTAGCGCGCTTCAGGCGAGAATCAGAAAGATACCGGCGACCATGAGACCGCCAGCGGCCAGGTGCCGAGCCAGGCCCCGTTCGTGAAACCAGAGGGCGCCGTAGAGGATGCCGAACAGCAGGCTGGTCCGTTTGACGGCGATCATGTAGGCCACCTCGACGCGTGCCAGGGCCAGGAAGTGGGTGAAGACCATGAAGGCGTTGATCCCGGCCACCGCGAGCACGGCCCAGGGCCGGCGCCAGAGGGTGACCAGCCGCCGGGGTACCGGTAGGGCGAAGGCCGGCAGGGCCGCCAGCCCCAGCAGGACGAAATAGAAGGCCCCGAAGGTCTCCGGCGGCATATGTCGCATGGCGCCCTTGCCCATGACCGAGGTCAGGCTGTAAAGAAAGGCGACCAGCAGCATGGCCCGGGAGCCCGGATGGTCGAGGATGGCACCCAAGGGCCGAACCCAGGCGCGCCAATCCGTCCAGAGGGTAACTCGGCTGGGTCGCCGGCAATCTCGTTCCACATTCAGTAGCCAGGCCCCCGCCACTACCAGCAGGATGCCGAGACCCCCGCGCCCGCTCACCTGCTCGCCGAGGAGCAGATGGCCCGTCAGTATGACGAATACGGGGGTGAAGGCCAGATAGGGGAGGGTCAGGGACAGGGGATGGTCGCGGATGGCGCGCATGTATAGCAGCATGGCCGCCATCTCCAGGGGGAGCAGGGCGCTCACCCACCACCAGAAGGTCGCTGGCTGCCGCCAGATCTCCGCCAGGTTCGGTAGCCAGGGTGTCAACAGAAGACCCGTGACCCCCAGGCGGACCAGCGCCAGCTCTCGCACCGAGTAGTCGCCCAGCCAGGCCTTGGTCATGGCGTCCGTCGTGGCCAGGCTGAAGGCGCAGATCAAGGTGAGGGGTAGCCAATCCATGGGGCCGTGGGCCGAGTGAGCCGCCGTGCCGAATGTACCGGCGGGCTCAGGCCGAGGCGCCGCTGGCGGCTGGCTCGCTGGCCAGGGCCTCTCGCCGGGGCGGCAT
>JBATOB010000067.1:0-20575 GCA_049290655.1 Chromatiaceae bacterium
GTCCAGGCCCTCGGCCCCCCCGACCAGCAGGGCCAGGTCCCTGCCCTCCCCCAGCCAACCAGCCAGTTCCCGCGCCAGTTGCGCCGTGCTCCAGGCGGTGCCCCGCTCATCCAAGGCCACCACTTGCGCGCCCTTCGGCAGGGCCGCCAGCAGCCGCCCCCCCTCTTCCCGCTTGGCCACCTCGGCGCTGGCACCCTTACCCCGGTGCCCCGGCTCGATCTCGACCAGGCGCAGGGCGCACTCGGTGGGCAGGCGCTTGGCGTATTCCCGGTAACCCGCATCCACCCAGACCGGCATGCGCCGGCCCACGCTCAACAGATGGATGCGCACCGCCCCCTTCAGTCCAGGGCGGGGCCGAGCAGGAAGTTCACCCGCGCGAAGCCCTGATCCTCCAGGCTATCCATGACGGCGTCCACCCAGCGTTGCTCATCCTCGCGCGGCACCTCGCTGACCAGGCCCGTGACAAAGCGATAGGCCTCGTGGGGAGAGATGTCCGCGGGAATGGTCACCAGCCGGACCCGCCCTAGGTCCTTGCTCGGCAGGATCATGAGTCGATCGGTCATGTTTGATACCTCATTAAGGATGAGCCCCACCCGGGCCGCTGTGGGACATGATATAGGTATCACGTCGCCTTTTCCCTTCTTTGGTCATCATTTGGCTTGGCCGGATTTGGCCGTGGGGGCTTCGGTATATAATCCAAGTCAAAGTCCCCGGTGCCCCAGCCCCGGCGCCCACCACCTGACAGGTTCTCCCCATGCAAGATTTGTCTTCCCGATTTCAGGCCCTGCTGACCGAACGTATCCTCATCCTGGATGGCGCCATGGGCACCATGATCCAGCGTCACGGCCTGAGCGAGGCAGACTATCGTGGCGAGCGCTTCGTGGACTGGCCCCGGGACCTCAAGGGCAACAACGACCTGCTGACCCTGACCCAGCCGCAGGTGATCCGCGGCATCCACCAGGCCTACCTGGAGGCGGGCGCCGATATCCTGGAGACCAACACCTTCAACGCCAACCGCATCTCCATGGCCGACTACGGGATGGAGGACCTGAGCCGCGAACTCAACGTGGCCGCCACGCGGCTGGCGCGGGAGCTGGCGGACGCCGCCGCGACCCCGGATAAACCGCGCTTCGTCGCCGGCGTCCTGGGGCCGACCAACCGCACCCTCTCCATCTCACCGGACGTCAACGACCCGGGCTTCCGCAACCTGGACTTCCCAACCCTGGTCTCGGCCTACGTCGAGGCCGCCGAGGGCCTGATAGAGGGTGGCGCCGACCTGCTGCTGATCGAGACCATCTTCGACACCCTCAACGCCAAGGCGGCCATCGTCGCCTGCGAAGAGGTCTTCGAAAAGCAAGGCCGGCGCCTGCCGGTCATGATCTCGGGCACCATCACCGACCAGTCGGGCCGCACCTTGACCGGCCAGACGACGGAGGCCTTCTATAACAGCCTGCGCCACGTCCAGCCCGTCTCCATCGGCCTCAACTGCGCCCTGGGGCCCTATGAACTGCGCCAGTACGTCGCCGAGATGGCCCGCATCGCCGAGACCCATGTCTCCGCCCACCCCAATGCCGGCCTGCCCAACGAGATGGGCGACTACGACCTGGGGCCCGCCGAGATGGCCAGGGAAATCGCCGAGTGGGCCGAGGCCGGCCTGCTCAACATTGTCGGCGGCTGCTGCGGCACCTCCCCGGACCACATCCGCGCCATCGCCCAGGCGGTGGCCGGCAAGCCACCGCGCCGCCTGCCCAAGCTGGTCCCGGCCTGCCGGCTGTCCGGGCTGGAGCCCCTCAACATCGACAAGGGCCTCAACTTCGTCAACGTCGGCGAGCGCGCCAATGTCACCGGCTCGGCCAAGTTTAAGCGCTTGATCCTCGAAGGCAACTACGAGGAGGCCCTGGATATCTGCCGGGTCCAGGTCGTGAACGGTGCCCAGGTCATCGACTTCAACATGGACGAGGCCATGCTCGACGGCGTCGCCGCCATGCGCCGCTTCCTCAACCTCTGCGCCACCGAGCCGGACATCGCCCGGGTGCCCTTCATGATCGACTCCTCCAAGTGGGAGATCATCGCCGCCGGGCTGGAGTGCGTCCAGGGCAAACCCATCGTCAACTCCATCTCCCTCAAGGAGGGCGAGGAAAAATTTCTCCACCAGGCCAAGCTGTGCCGGCGCCTCGGGGCCGCCATCATCGTCATGGCCTTCGACGAACAAGGCCAGGCCGACACCCAGGCCCGCAAGCTGGCGATCTGCACCCGCGCCTACCGGCTGCTGGCGGCGGGCATCGGCTTCCCGGCCGAGGACATCATCTTCGACCCCAATATCTTCGCCATTGGCACCGGCATCGAGGAGCACGCCAACTATGGCGTCGATTTCATCGAGGCCACCCGCGCCATCAAGGCCAGCCTGCCCCAGGCCCTGGTCTCTGGCGGCGTCTCCAACGTCTCCTTCTCCTTCCGGGGCAACGACCCGGTGCGGGAGGCCATCCACGCCGTCTTTCTCTACCACGCCGTGCGCGCCGGCATGGACATGGGCATCGTCAACGCCGGGCAACTGGCGATCTATGACGAGATCGATTCCGAGCTCAAGGAGGCGGTGGAGGACGTGGTCCTCAATCGCACCCCCAAGGGCGGCGGCGATGCCACCGAGCGCTTGATCGAGCTGGCGGGCCGCTTCAAGGGCGGGGTCGTCGGGGGCGCGGTCAAGCAGGACCTGGCCTGGCGTGACTGGCCGGTGGCGAGGCGCCTGGCCCAGGCCCTGATCAAGGGCAACGCCGAATACGTGGAGGCGGATACGGAAGAGGCCCGGCAGGTGCTGGGGTCACCCCTCAAGGTCATCGAGGGGCCCCTCATGGATGGCATGAACCAGGTCGGTGATCTCTTCGGCGCCGGCAAGATGTTCCTGCCCCAGGTGGTCAAGTCCGCTCGGGTCATGAAGAAGGCGGTGGCCTATCTCCAGCCCTTCCTGGAGGCGGAGAAGGCCGGCGGTGTGCATAAGGCCGCCGGCAAGGTGCTCATGGCCACGGTCAAGGGCGACGTCCACGACATCGGCAAGAACATCGTCGGCGTCGTCCTCCAGTGCAACAACTATCAGGTCATCGACCTGGGGGTCATGGTCCCCACCGCGACCATCCTCAAGCAGGCCCGCGACCAGGGCGTGGACATCATCGGCCTCTCCGGCCTCATCACGCCCTCGCTGGAGGAGATGGTCCTGGTGGCGGCGGAGATGCAGCGCCAGGGCTTCGACATACCGCTCTTGATCGGCGGGGCCACCACCTCCAAGGCCCACACGGCGGTGAAGATAGCGCCCAAGTACCAGCATCCGGTGATCTATGTCCCGGATGCCTCTCGCGCCGTGGGCGTGGTCGGCCAACTGCTCTCCGCCGAATTGAAGGGGCCCTATACGCGGGGCATCGCCGAGGAGTACGTCCAGGTGCGGGAACGCCGCGCCGCCGCCAACGAGGCCAAGGATCTGGTCACCCTCGCCAAGGCCCGCGCCAACGCCACCCCCATCGACTGGGAGCATTATCAGCCCCCGGCGCCCCGGGAGCCGGGCCCCCAGGTCTTCCCGGACATCCCCCTGGGCGAGATCACCCCCTATATCGACTGGACCTTTTTTTTCCACGCCTGGGAACTCAAGGGGCGCTTTCCCCAGATCCTGGAGGACGCGGAAAAGGGCGTGGAGGCGCGCAAGCTTTACGATGACGCCCACGCCATGCTGGAGCGCATCGTCAAGGAGCGCTGGCTGCGGGCCGCAGCCGTCATTGGCCTCTTCCCGGCCAACAGCGTCGGCGATGATATCCAGGTTTTTGACACCGAAGACCGCTTCGAGCCCATCGTCACCTTCCATGGCCTGCGCAAGCAGGGCCGCCAGCCCCCGGGCAAGGCTAACGAATGCCTGACGGACTTCATCGCCCCCCTGGACACCGGGCTCAACGACTATCTCGGCGGCTTCGCCTGCACCGCCGGCATCGGCATCGACGAGCGGGTCGCCGCCTTCGAGGCGGATAACGATGACTACTCGGCCTTGATGCTCAAGGCCCTGGCGGACCGCTTGGCCGAGGCCCTGGCGGAGATGCTTCACCTGCGGGTACGCCAGCGCCACTGGGGTTACGCGGCGGACGAGGACCTGAGCCGCCAGGACCTGATCGCCGAGGGCTACCAGGGCATACGCCCGGCACTCGGCTATCCGGCCTGTCCGGACCACACTGAAAAGGATATCCTCTGGCGGCTTCTGGACGCGGAGCGCACGACCGGTATCTGGCTCACGGAATCCAAGGCCATGGTGCCCACGGCGGCGGTGAGCGGCCTCTATTTCTCCCACCCCGATGCCCGCTACTTCGCCGTCGGCAAGATCGGCCAGGACCAGGTGGTCGACTACGCCGAGCGCAAGGGCCTTGATCTGGCCGAGATGGAACACTGGCTGGCGCCCAATCTGGCCTACGAACTGGCCAGCCGCTAGGGCCCCGGCCGGCGGCAAGCCCATCCTGGGGCGAAACCGGTAAGGTTCCAGCCCTCGTGCGTTGGACCCTCCGGGTATAAGCTTGATGATTATCCTCGCCTAGACCTCAGGTACTGGGACCCCAATGCAACGGATACTCCCCAACGCGCACATCATGGTCCTGGCCGCCGTCCTGCTCGTCGGCTGCGCCACCAGCGCACGGCAACTGATGCCGACCCCGACCCTGTATCAGCTTCCGGGCGGCCAGCCGGTCTTTGATCAGGCCAAGCAGACCAAGCAAAGCCCAACCCCAGACCTGGACCTGCTCTTCATCACCGACCGAGCCCCCGAGACCGAGGCCGAGAGCACCCTGCCCTACGGCCAGGGGTCCACTGGCGCGGGAGAGAATAGTTGAGGATAGGCGAAATTATATTTCGATTCATCTCGTCGCGGCCACCATTGCGGACGAAGGAGAGCAGCTTCTGCGAGCGTCCGTTCTGCACTCGCGAGCAGCCCCTCCAGTTCGCCACTTGTATGACCGGTTCTGGCCGCAAAGCGCCCATCGACGCCGACGTCCGCCGCTGCTTGAGACCGAGGGACGATCAGCGACCCAGAACGGACGCTGGCCCTGGGAACAAGAACGGCGGCAATCCAACCGATAGCGGACACTGCGCGCATTGTCGGCGTCATCACCAAAGCCGTTCCAGTTCAGTGGATTCTCATCCACCTCAACCGTCCGCGGACCGCCGGCCCAGGACGATCCGCCGGTCAATCTCGCACCGGACTGGGACGCCCTCGCCCAACCGTAACCCGAGTACGTCTTCGACCAGCAGATGCAGTGCTAGCCGTCTCCCGTCGCCTGGTCTCGCAGGAGACGCGCCACTCCCTGTACCCGTCGTGATCGTGTCCCCGGCAAGCCGCGCCCGGAGCTCTCCCAAACGGCGGTTTGCTCCCCGTCTCTTCCCGTCGGCTCGCACCGCGCCTGCTCACACTGCGCCCTAGCAGAGAACCTTCCTTCGATGCGACCTTCCCCCGACACGAGTGCCAGGTGGTTAGATTTCCTATCCCTCTAATTCCGAGGTCCTATGGCAGCTAAGCGGCGTGTTGCTGTCCCCCACTCCGGGCAGAGTCGCTGACCCTGGTTCGGCTGAGCCGGCAGTCCCCAGAAGCGGGCGCTCGGCGATGGCTGATTCTCATTGTGTCGGCGCGCCACGGACCTGCCATGACCATGAAATCTCAGCGATACCGGGACTGAAGTTCTGGGCGTGGAAGGCGCGCCGACCGGTCCCGCCGCACCGCGCACGCAGCTCAAGAAACACAAGGCCCGGCTTAGCCGGGCTTTGTGCTTCCTGGAGCTTGGCCTCGTCGGCTCAGTCCGCTTCCTGGAACGTCTCCTGGCGTTTGGACTTGATCGCCGGCAACGTCGCGATGCCCAACAACGCCAGGGCCGCAAGCAGCAGACCGAGCGAGAGCGGGCTTGTGACGAACGTGGTCGGGTCGCCGCGCGACAGCAGCATCGCCCGCCGCAGGTTCTCCTCCATCATCGGGCCGAGGATGAAGCCCAGGATCAGCGGTGCGGGCTCGCAGCGCAGCTTGTAGAACAGATAACCCAGCGCGCCGAAGAAGACGGTCATGAACACGTCGAACGTCGTGTTATTGATCGAGTACACGCCAATACAGCAGAACCCGAGGATTGCCGGATACAGCAGCCGGTACGGCACCTTCAGCAACTGGATCCACAGCCCGATCAGCGGTAGGTTCAGGATCACCAGCATCAGGTTGCCGATCCACATAGATGCAATCAGGCCCCAGAAGAGCGTCGGATTGCTCGTCATCACCTGCGGGCCGGGCTGGATGTTGTGGATCGTCATCGCGCCGATCATCAACGCCATCACTGCGTTGGGAGGTATGCCGAGCGTCAGCATCGGGATGAACGAGGTCTGCGCGCCCGCGTTATTGGCCGACTCCGGGCCGGCGACGCCACGGATGTTGCCCTTGCCGAATGGCGGATCGGCATTCGGACCCGCGAGTTTTTTTTCGACCGCGTACGCCGCAAAGGACGCCAGCAGCGCGCCGCCGCCAGGCAGTATGCCGAGAATCGAACCCAGGAGCGTGCCGCGCGCGATCGCCGGCGCCGCCGCCTTCATCTCCTTGACGTTCGGCATGACCGAGCCGACGTTGTTGGTCAACACCTCGCGCTGGCCTTTCTTCTCCACATTGGCGATGATCTCGGCAAAGCCGAACACGCCCATCGCCACCGCGACGAAGCCGAATCCGTCAGTCAGTTCTGGAATGCCGAAGCTGAAGCGTGACACGCCCGAGTTCACGTCGGTGCCGACCAATCCGAGCAGCAGCCCGAGCACGATCATCCCGATCGCCTTGACCAGCGAACCCGACGCGAGAACGACGGCGCCGATCAGGCCCAGCAGCATCAGCGAGACGTATTCGGCAGGACCGAACTTGAACGCGAGTTCGGTCAACGGCGGGGCAAACGCCGCTACGAGAACCGTTGCGAAGGTTCCGGCAATAAATGAACCGATTGCCGCCGTACCGAGCGCCGCCCCCGCGCGACCCTGGCGCGCCATCTGGTAGCCATCGAGACAGGTCACGACGGAAGACGATTCACCGGGCAGATTGACCAGAATCGCCGTCGTCGAGCCGCCGTACTGCGCACCGTAGTAAATGCCGGCCAGCATGATCAGCGCCGAGGTCGGTGCCAGCGCGTAGGTCGCCGGCAGCAGCATCGCCAGGGTGGCGACCGGGCCGACGCCGGGCAGCACGCCGATCAGCGTGCCGATCAGGCAGCCGGCAAACGCATAAAAGAGGTTCTGCAGCGTCAGCGCAGTGCCGAAGCCGATCGCGAGGTTGTCCAACAGTTCCATAGCCGTCTCCGCTGAGTCCGTCTAGTTCCTGAGGAACACCGGCAGTACCGGGATCGTGAGCTTTAGCCCGATGATGAAGACGAGATACGTGATCACGGCCATCACGATCGACAGGATGATCGCTTCCTTCCAGCGAAACTCGTGGCTCGCGAAGCTGGAGATCACGATCAGCGCGAGCATGGACACCAGCAGGCCCGCCCAGCGCAGTATCGCTGCATAGATGACCACCGCACCGAGCACCCATGCCAGCTCGGCGAAATGGAACCTATCGAGTTTGCCGCCTTCTCCCGCGCGCCCCAGTCCGGCCAAGGCCACCAGCACGCCGACAAGCGCGAGCAGCCCGCCCAGCACGGTCGGGAAATACCCCGGCCCCATGACCTGTGCGGTACCAAAGTTATAGCGGGTCGCGAACGCCCCGAAAAACAGCCCGAACGCGATGAACATCACGCCCGACCAGAAGTCGGTTTCGTTTCTGATTTTCACTTTCATCTCCTCGCGGTTGCTGCGCGTTTGGCAAGCCTGTTGAGACGTCTTCGTGGTCACCCTATGGTTCGGACGGCAGGGAAATGGGGAACACTTCGCGCACGTACTCCGCCAGCATATCGCAAAAGGCCGTTGCGTAGGACGGCAGGGAGCGCCGCTTGTCCCAGAAGACGGCCAAGTACTCGCGCAACGGTTTGCCCCCGTAGATGATCCGGACGATGCGCAACGGATACCGATCGATGCGTACTGCAGAGGGAACGATGGCTACACCGTGCCCTCTCTCAGCCATTGCCAGCAGCGTATGCGGTGTTCGGCTCTCGAAAACGATATTGGCCTCGATGCCTGCCAGACGGCAGGTGGCGTCGAAGGTGCGGCGGGACACGAAGCTGGTATCCAGCACAAGGAGCGGGTGGGCGGCGAGGTGGGCGATCTCGATCGCTCCGCTCTTTCCGAGCATCAGCGGCGCATGGGAAGCGGCAAGCAGGTCTACCGCCTCTAGCGGGTGGCTCGCAAAGCGCGGATCGTCGGGCTGAACCACGCGAAGCAGATTCTGGCCAAGGTGAATCTCGCCGCGCTCGAGCATTCCGAGGGTGTCGGACCACGCAATTGCCTCGATCACCTTTACCTGCACGTTGGGGTAACGCTGCGTGTATCGGTCCAGGAACCCGGAAAGGGTGCCTTCGATGAACTGAGGGGAGGCCGCTACCTTCAGTATGCCCGCGTCGCCGCGCCGAAGCTGTTGCGCGCGCTCGCCGATCGATCTGGCGCAGTTCAACAAAACACGGCAGTCGCCAAGCAACTGCTCGCCTTCGCTAGTCAGCACGAGGCGGCGTCCTACGCGATCGAAGAGCTTGAGTCCGAGCTCCTGCTCAAGATCGCCGATCTGCCGGGACAGGGCAGGCTGGGCAATGTGCAGACGCGCCGCGGCCTTGGAGACGGTGCCCAGTTCTACAACGGTGACGAAGGTTCGCGCGTGCCGAAGATCCATACCGGCATTCATGCCTGATCGGCATAAGCGATAAGAAGAATTATATATTAGACGGCTAAGCAGCATTGCGCCATAGTTGATGTACGAATTGCGTTCCTCTGTAAGGAGAAAGCCATGAAATCGATGCTCTTGATACGCGTACTTGCGCTCGGCCTGACTGTCGCGACATTCGCCGCCGGAGCACAGACCTGGCCGTCGAAACCGCTGAGGGCGATCGTGCCGATCGCGCCCGGCAGCATGGCCGACATCGCCGCGCGTGTCGTGTTCGAACAGGTGTCGACGCAACTCGGGCAGCCCGTCATCGTCGAGAACCGTCCCGGCGCAGGGCAAACGATCGGTGCAAGCGTCGTTGCCAAGTCGGAACCCGATGGCTACACCCTGCTGGTCAACTCGTCCGCACACGCCATAGCGCCGTCGCTTCATCTGAACCTGAACTACCACCCGGCGCGGGACTTCGCTGCAGTCATCCCGCTCGGCATCCTGCCCAATGTCCTGGTCGTCCCGCCAGCCAAAGGGTGGAAGACAGTGGGCGAACTCGTCGCCGCAGCCAAGGCGACGCCTGGCGCGATGAATTACGCCTCAGCCGGTGTCGGGACTGCGACTCATCTCAGCGCGGAGCGCTTCCGGTCGAGCGCGGGAATCGAGGCCGTGCATGTTCCACTCAAGGGCGGGTCGGAAGTCCTCACCGAGGTGATGACCGGACGGGTCGACTTCTTCTTCGGGCCCGTCGGCGTCGTGGCACCTGGGGTCCGGGAGGGCAAGCTCACTGCGCTCGTGGTGAATGGCGCCCAACGCTCTTCCTTGCTGCCGGACGTGCCGACTACACTGGAGGTTGGCTTGGCCAATGCCGAGTATCCGCTCTGGTTGGGCGTGTTTCTGCCGGCGAAGACGCCGCATGATATCGTCGAGAAGCTTCACCGCGAGACGCTCAAAGCGCTGCAAGAGCCCAAGGTGAAGAACAAGCTGGCGACACTGGGCATCGATCCGATGGTCATGACCCCGACCGAGTTCGACGCCCATGTCGAGAAGGAGATTGCCGTCAACGCAGCGCTTGTCAATGCGATTGGCTTGAAGCCGCAGTGACAGGCGACCAAGCCTGAGGCCGCCCGCTCGGTTAGCGGCCAAACCCGATGGAAGCTGTCGCCCGATGCATATGTCGCAGAACACATGGCAATCTCATCAACATTCGTTGCCTCGGACGGGGACGGTTACGAGGTCCAGATGGGCCGATGGAGCCATCGTCTCGCGCCCCTGTTCATTGACTTCGCGGGGATTGCGGCAGCGGAGCGCGTCCTGGATGTCGGGTGCGGCACGGGCAATCTTAGTTTCAGCATTGCCCGGAACCCGGCCATCGGCAGCGTGCGTGGCATTGATTGTTCGGCCGCTTACGTCGAGCACGCCAAGCGACGGAATCGCGATGCGCGCGTCGACTTCGAAGTGGGAGACGCTTGTGCTCTGTCGTTTCCGGACGCCTCGTTTGACCACACCCTCTCGCTGCTGGTCCTGCAATTCATTCCGCAGGTCGATCTCGCAGTGCGCGAGATGCGGCGTGTCACGCGTCCGGGCGGAACTGTCGCCGCCGCGACGTGGGACACACGCGGAGGGCTCGTCTGCGTTCGTCTGATCTTCGATACGGCAGCCATGCTCGATGGGCACGGAAATGAGAACAGAGCGAGGGCGTACACCAAGCCCATGAGTCGCCCCGGAGACTTGGCGCGCGCGTGGCGTGAGGCCGGTCTGGTTAATGTCGTGGACGGCATGCTGACGATCCGCATGGATTTCGCATCCTTTGCCGACTTCTGGGCACCCACAGAAGGCAAGGATGGACCGATCGCGGACTACGTCGGCACCCTTGGCATGCAAGCGCGGGAAAAGCTTCGAGACATGGTCAAGCGGGCGTATCTAGACGGCGAGGTCGATGGTCCACGGTCCTACGCCGCAACGGCCTGGGTCGTGAAAGGCAGAGTGCCATAGTCGCTGGCGGGGAAAAGGGGAAAAAGGGGGAAAAGGGGTCAGATCCGAATGGCACTAAGTTAAGGGGGCGCATTAAAATATCAGTGACTTACATGTTCCACTAGACTCAGGTTTCTGGAAAATTATAGGCCATCCACGGGATTCTCCTAGATTCTTGTCGGTCTTGGACCATCCCAGGCCGGCTTGCTTGCCACGTAAGCCACTGTTCCAAAATAATTATCCTCTTCACTTAGTGCCATTCGGGTCAGATCTCTTTATGAGCGGAACGGGGGTCTTGCCTTGTGCCTCTGGGTTAAGGCGAAGGGGCAACACCATGGAATTCCAGGGACAGTACAGGTAACTCATGGCCCCGGCGAGTGTCCCGCTGTCCGCTCGACTGCGGACCCCAGCCTGCGAACCACCAGTGTCCGGAGCTGGCCGGATACCGCCCGCTGGTGCCGGGGTCAGGTCGCCCACGTCGGCAGAGCATCCAAGTCGTGAAGCTACGTCCTGCGCGGCGCTGACGCGGCCGCCGAACTGCGGGGTAGCAATCCTTGCCACCGTGATCCATCCAGGTAACCCCTGCTCGCGCCGCCGCCCCATTCCCAACCCGGCCTGTTCGGCCAGCCGGCCAGAGCACACTGCCAGAGAAGTCATAACCAGTCGCCGCACCCGGCGGGCACCCACCGGGCGCGGTGAGGTTAACACTCGGTCGGCGCGGCCATCTCCAGGGCGTCGTCCACCTCAATGCCGAGGCACCGCACGGTGCTCTCGATCTTGGTGTGCCCCAGGAGGAGTTGGACGACCCGCAGGTTCTTGGTCTTGCGATAAATCAGCGTGGCCTTGGTGCGGCGCAGGGAGTGGGTACCGTACGCGTCCGGGTCCCCGCCGAGGAGGCCGATCCAACCCTTAACGATGCGTGCGTATTGGCGGGTCGAGAGGTGGGGCGACCCGCGTTGCCGGCTTGGAAACAGGTATTCCCCGGCGGCCAGCTTCGCCTTGGCGATCCCGACCGCGAGAGCCTCGCGGGTCTGGTCGGTCACCTCGAAGCGCACCGGCTGCTTGGTCTTCTGCTGCACGACGGTCGCCCGCGCGAGGACCTGGCCCCCATGGGCCAGGTCACGCACCATCAGGCGGACCAGGTCACAGCCGCTCAGCTTGCTGTCGATGGCGAGGTTGAACAGGGCGATCTTGCGGGTATTGCCGGCCATCTGCAGACGGGTGCGGACGGTCCAGACCTCCCGGAGCTTCAGGGGTGGTTTCTGGCCGATGAGCCGGCCCTTGTTCCGTGGGCTGGAAGGCGGCAGGAAAAAGGCGCCAGGGTCAATTCTGGCTCGGCAGGGTACGACGAGGGCAACCTGCTCCGCTTTCGCCATGGGGCAAATCCTTCAGCATCTCAAGCAAAACCTGGGGTGGCGCGGCTGTCTGGTGCTTATTGGCGGCCTCAGTTCCGATCAGCGGGGACGTACCCGAATCTCGCCATACCACCCCTCCATCGGCTGACCGACGTCGTCACAGTCGGTCATGATCGCCAGGCCATGGATGACCGCGGGGCTCGCCCCGTGGAGGATCTGGAAATCCGACGCCAGGTCCCGCCGCTCCGTGATCCATTCGCCGGCGCGGGCCGAGCCCGATTGTAGGGCCAACATCTTGGCCTGGGAGGCGTAGGCATTGGGCCAGGCGCTCCCCGCCGGCCGCGCGCTTGCCCACACGTAGTTCACCGCCTGGGTACGCCATCCCAGCAGTCCCCCATCGACGACGGCATAGACGCGGACCGGGTAGTCGTCGCCGGCCTTGGTCCTTTCGTCCCGGCCGCTGAAGGTGCCCTGGATGCGCCATGACCACTCCAGGATGGGCGTCTCCCGCAGATCAATCTCCCGTCCGAGGTAGCGTGCGCTGGCCCCCTTGCCGGTGCAGACGGCGTGCAGGGCCTCCCGCCCGTCCTGCCGGACGAGGCGGTACTCCACCGGTCCCTTGAATTGCTCCGTCTCCCAGCCTGCGATGTCCCGAGGCGTGAAGACGAGGTCCCCGGCGACCGCCGCGCTCGCGGCGATGAACTGCACCATGAATAGGGTTAGGGTCAGTGCCGTGGTTTCCTGTCGGGTCGTGATCGCGCGGGTCATAGCTGCCGTTTCAGTTGTTTGGGAGGCGTCGGCGGGGGCAGGCAGCCCGACTCGACACCATCGCAGCGGGTGAGAATCCTCACATCTGACGCTGCCCCGCAGGAAAAGCAACGCAAACCCAAAAGGGGGTGGCTTGTCCGACGTCAGTCTGATGCAATAACGTCGACATATTTCGTCTTGGGGTAGGGCATGCGATGCGAACGATCTTGGATATCGATGACGAAGTCCTGACCGCCGCGCAGGAGATCGGGAGGCATAAGGAGGGATAAGGGGCGAGGGTCAAATACTTCGAAGCAGCTTAACGTCCCTTGGCCGTCGCGAACAGAACCGGGCGCGGGGACCGCTCCTGGCCGGTTAGCGACCGTCGACTGAACGCTCGGCCGGAGGTGCCCGCGAACGGGCGGTCACCGACCCAGAGCGGTCAGCCGCGCTCGCCACGCGAGCGTCCGGTGTAGCGAGGTCAGCAGCCAGCAGTATCCGGTTCGTCTTGCCTTACGGGAAAATGGAAAGACCGGACCCCACCGATCCCCCGACCCCGCCGATCCCCTGTCACAGGAGGCCGTTCCGGGAGGCGCCGACTAGACGAGGTTCTACTCGCCGCCCTACAACTGGGATACTCTAGACGACTGTCCTCACCCGAGACCCCGAGCGCTAACCCCATGCAGCGGACACTCGTCAAAGCAGCCGTCACCGGGCTGGCCGCCGTCCTGCTCGTCGGCTGCGCCACCAGCGCGCGCCAACTGATGCCGACCCCGGCGCTGTATCAGCTTCCGGGCGGCCAGCCGGTCTTTCATCAGGCCAAGCAGACCAAGCAAAGCCTAACCCCAGACCTGGACCTGCTCTTCATCACCGACCGAGCCCCCGAGCCCGAGCCCGAGAGCACCCTGCCCTACGGCCAGGAGCGGGCCCGGCGCATCGTCTTCGGCTCCGCCCAAGTTCGGGTGGGACCAGGGCTGGACTGGGAGGCCCTGCGCGAGCAAAGCCAACTGGCCAAGCGCACCCGCGAGGTCGATCTGCAACTGGGCGAGGTACGGGAGCTCGGTGCCTTTCCCGAGGAGCCCTACCAGGTCTCCAGGGGCGCGAACGGCGGGGTCTTGCGGGACCGCGGGGAGCTCGCGCATCACTTTGAGGCCAAGGGCAGGCTCCAGGGCGAGGTCCTGCTCTACGTGCACGGTTTCAACGAGACCTTCGCCACCGCCGCCTATACCGCCGCGGAACTCTGCCACTTTCTCGGCCGGGAACAGGTCTGAGCCTTCTTTACCTGGCCCGCCTCGTCTACCGGAGGCTTCCTGACCTCCTATACCGCCACCACCGAGCCCGCCGACTACGCGGTCGAGCATCTCAAGAAGACCATCCGCATGATTGCGACGACCCCCGGGGTCGAGGGGTTGCACATCCTTGCCCACAGCCGCGGTACGGCGCTGACGTTGCGCGCCGTGACCGCGCTGTCGACAGAGGCCATCACCGCCGGCAAAGAGCCCGCTGACCTCTACAAGATCGACAATCTGGTGCTGTTCTCGCCGGATGTCGACGTGGACATTGCGGGCCAGGAGATCACCAGCTTTCTCTCGGACCCGGATCTGGTCACGATCTGGCCGGAGGCATGGCTGCCGCGGGTCCTGAAGGGCCGGCTGACCATCTATGCGTCGCCGGAGGACCGGGCGCTCGCGGTCTCCAAGATCCTGTTCCGCAGCCGCAGCCGCAGCCGCAGCCGCAGCCGGATGGGTCAATTGCGTCCCGAAGACGTCCCAGAGCGGATTCAGCGCTACTACGAGATCGCGGGACGGGTCGACCTGATCTCCTACGAGGGAAAACGCACCGATCTCTTCGGGCATTCCTACTTCACCACCAACCCGCAGGTCAGCTCGGATGTGATCCAGCTAATCCGGTACGGTCGGCGGTTGGGCGGGCCGGGGCGGGAGCTGATCAAGACGGGACGGGTGACCTGGATCTTCCCAGTCGCAGAGGACATTCACTGAACAAGCGCATCGCGACTGCGTCCTGCCTCTTGCTGCTGGCGCTCCTCCAGACGGGGGGCAGCGCGCGGGATCAGGGCCTCACCGCCTCGCCACCGGCGCTGGTGAGCGCGGACCTGCTCCAGGCCAAGCTCACCGAGACCGAGGCGGACCCCACCGTGGCCAGCGAGGCGAAGGGCAGGCTCGTCGCCCTCTACCGCAAGGCGCTGAGCAACCTCCAGGAGGTGAACGGCCGATCCAGATCGGCGACATCGTCACGGTCGGCAACACCGATTGAGTCGTGACCAAGATCTCCGCATCCGCGCCACCACCATCCGCGGCAACGACCGCAAGGAACTCCTAGTCCCGAACAAGGAGTTCATCACCGACCGGCTGCTCAACGGGTCCCTATCCGATCAGGTCACGCGGGTCATGGTCACGGTGGGGGTCGCCTACGGGGCCGATGTCGAGCAGGCGCATGCCCTGATGCGGGAGGCAGCGCAAGAGCATAATCCTGTGCTGGACAACCCCAGCCCGGTCCTGTCACATGATGCGAAACTTCATCTCCACCCGCGTATCCTTCCAGATATCGTCCGGGCTGATCGAGTTGCGGTTGAACCTGAAGGCGATGTCCGCCTTGCGGAAGGCCTCGTAGACCAGTTCCGAGCAGATGTACTTGCGATCGCGGTCCTTGCGGCCGCGCCGGAAAAGAATGCGCATCGCGATGCGCATGATCTCCCAGTTGTCGTAGGGCCGGGTCAGTTCATCCATGCCGAAGCTGATCGCCTTCTTGACTTTCTCGCCGTCCGCCGCGGGGGCGATGCGGCCGATCACGATGCGCCCCTGGTAAGGCTTGTTCCTGCCGTGGTAGTCGCGCAGATACTTGGACAAGGGAACGAGGCGAACACCGATGGCGGTCTCGCTTTCGAGGACGAAGATGCGCCGCAGGTTGTCGTCGCGATAGATGATCCCGACATGGCTCCAGACAGACTTGGTGAACCACTGGATGGACTTCGAGAACAAATAGGTGCCCGAGCAGAAAACGATGTCGCCCGTCTGCAACTGATCGCGCACCTGGTCGTAGGCCAGGACGGGGAGAGCGGCGACGGCTTTGACGCCAAGACGATCGGCCATGTATGGCTCCCTTCAGGGGACGAGGGTGGGTGCCGCGCAGCGGGTAAGGCGCCGGCCAGGCTCAGGCACCGATCAACTCCAGGCTGCGCGAGCGCCAGTCGAGAATGGCGGTGCGGATGGTCATCCGTCCAGCGAGTTCCGGGAATTCTTCGCTGACCACGCCGGCGGCGAAGCGCGACAGGAAGCGCGCCTTCATTTCGGCGCGCGCCCGGTCGACGCCGATTTCGTCGTACAGGACCGAGGCGAGCAGGAGAAAGCCGTCGCTCGGGATGCGCCCCGCCTCCATGTTGCCCTGGATGATACCGGCCGCCTTGCGCAGCGGATCGGCGAGATCGGGGCTATAAGGGCCGATGATCAGCGCGAGGTTGGGGGTGTGCAGGAAATCGAAGCCGCGGCCGACGCAGATCACCCATTCGCGGTGCTCGATGTCGAGCCGGCGCTCGTTGCGCACAGCCTGTTCGCGGACTTGCGCGATGTGATCGAGATTGCCGCGCAGCAAGGGCAGCAGATCGGCGCGCATCTGCGCCGGCATGTCGGGGAGCAAGGCGGCGAGCCGCTGTTCCAGCGTGGCGAGGTCGGCGGCGGCGAGGCTGGCGAGGTCGAGCACGGTGCCATCGCTGCCATGGATGGCCAAGGCATCCTCGTCGGTCTCGAAGCCGCAGACCAGCGGGTAGACGGTGCCGTGTCCCGCGCCGAAGATGTACTCCACCTGGCGACGAATTTCCTGGGTGTGGGCGATGGCGGCGGCCGTGTCGTAATTGAAACCGGCGCATCCCCGGCGAGGATTGCCGCGCGACCAGTGGTAGGTGATGAGGAACATCACGCGGCGCCCGGCGCCGGTCATGCGCTGGACATGGTGGACCAGGACCTCGCCGAGATGCGGCCAGCCGAGGTCGAAGATGCCGCCCAGATTGCGGAAGGGCATCAGGATGCCCGTCGGGGTGTGAGTGGCGAAGGGGATGTTGATGCGCCCGTCCATGCACTTAAGGACGGCGATGGCGGTCGGGTGCTCGGCGATGTAGCGTTGGCGTGCCAGCCAGGCTTCCGGCCCACGAAAGGTTTCGCCATGGCGGCGGGCGAGATCGAAGAGCCAGTCGATACGCTGGGCAATCGCCTGGTTGTGGATGTCGTTCATGTCCCCTCCGGCACGATTTGGTGGCAATCCAGCAGCGCTGGTCTTCCTTACGGCGTACACCGCCGCTCTTGATCGGGGCCGCGATTGGCTATCGGGTCGAGCTTTCGAATCGCGGGGTCGCGGGTATCATGGCATTCGGCGCCGGCGCCTTGGTTTACAGCGCCACTAATTGGGGGCTGAATTTCTATGGCGCATCCGGTCCCGTGAACGAAACGGTCACCCAGGCCCTGGCCCCGGCCGTGTCGCCCCAACTCGTCGCCAACCTCGATACGGTGGCGGCGAGCTATAACCTGCCGGACTTTGTCTTCGAAGGCCCCCTTCTCGGCGAACCAAGCCAAGGCAAGGATTAGCCTTCACCGGGCCGGCCGTCACCCCTTGTACAGCCAGGTGGCAGGCATCCCAAGCTTAATTAATTCGATCATGATCGCCTTACGGACAGGACGCGGGGGTCCGGATGGTGCATGAGGTAATCGATGTGGCTTGACGCCCGCCCCGAGCCAGGCAACCTGGCTGGTTACCTACGCTGCGAAAACCACTGGATCCTCGGTAACCCCCGGGAACCATTGTACCGGCGCCGAATAAGCCAGCTCTTGTCGGTCAGCGTGGTACGCAATTCAGGGCCAACCGGCGCCAGGAACACGAGGGCGCGGGCGCGGGCGTTTGTATCGCCCGGCGGCGGTGGTCGTACCCTGATTGATCGGAGCCTTGACGGCATCCGCGAGTGCTATCAAGGCCGACACCCAGACCCCGCGCGGACCGGCATAACGCCTAACCCGACCCTATGCGCGTCAGTCTGAGAATCCGCCGGGCACCGTTGAGAACCAGCAAGGCAATCAGGGTGCCGATGATCAGATCCGGGTAGCGGGAACCCGTCCAGGCCACCACCAGGCCGGCGGCGATGACCCCCAGGTTGGCCAATACGTCGTTGGTCGAGAAGATCCAACTGGCCTTCATGTGGACACCATCCTGGCGGTGGCGGGCCAGGAGTAACAGGCAAGCAAGGTTGGCCAGGAGGGCGAGCAGGGCGATGCCCATCATGAGCGGTGGCTCGGGCGCGCTGCCGAACACCAGGCGGCGCAGGACCTCGGCCATGGCGCCCAGGGCCAGCAGGAGTTGTAGCCAGCCGGACAGGGTGGCCGAGCGCATCTGGTGGCGGGCATCGCGGCCGACGGCATAAAGCGCCAGGCCGTAAACCGTGGCGTCCGCGAACATGTCCAGGGAATCGGCGATCAGGCCCGTGGACTGGGCGAGCCAGCCCGTGATGATCTCCACGGCGAACATGATGGCATTGATCGCCAGCAGCCACTTGAGCACCCGCGCCTCTTGGGCGGGCGAAGGGGGAGGTGCCACCCGACCCAGGGCCGCGACGGCTGCCTCCGGCCCGGAGGAGACCAGCCGCGCCCCCAGACCCAGTTGCCCGAGGGGTTGGGCCACGAGATCTTGGGGGCCGGTATGCAGGATGCGCAGTTCGCGCCGCGCAAGATCGAATTCCAGCCCGGCCAGGCCCAGGGTGTCTTGCAGCGCCAGCCGGATCAGCCGTTCCTCGGCGGGGCAATCCATGCCGGGAATGGCGAACAGGCTGGCCGTCACGTCGCCGGTGGCGGGCACCTCGGGCCTGACCGGGGACAGGTCGAGGGACACCGGGGCAGAACAGCGGCATGAGTCTTGGCAAGGGGTCATGAGGGTCTCCGGCTCGGGCCACACCAACCGGCCATTCCTATGCTTATGGAATGCCTGTCTTTCTGCTTGACCTTGGAGCCTGAGATCCTGGCTCCGGGCGAGGAAAACCAGCCTCGGTGCGAGGGCGTACATCTGGAGGTTTCTCGCACGCTGGCGGAGTTGAACTTAGACGGCCGAAAACCCCTCTGTCTTGGGGTCTCGCGGCGGCAGGAATCGCTCCAGGCGCTCCTTGAAGGCATCCCAATCGACGGCGTCCAGGGTGTTTTTGACCAGGAGACCCAGGTCGGTTTCGCCTTCCATGCGCAGGCGGCGGCTGAAGAAGAGGGTATCGGCGTCCTCCTCGCGCAGAGCCAGGGCGAGATAATCGCGGGTGCGGGCGGAGAGGGTCAGATCCGGCCTACCGCCGATGGCGTGCCCCCGGGGCCGGCCCGGCCGAAAGCCCTTATCGCCCAAATGGAAGTCGAGGGTCAGTCCGGCATCGGTGACGATCATGCGCAGCCAGCGCCCAGTCAGGGGTTCGAGGGTGTCGCGGGGCAGGATGCGGTCGAGCGCCAGGTTCAGGGCCAGGGTCAGCGCCAGGGAGGGCGGTTGCCCGGGCAGCAGGGCCAGGAACCTGGCCAGGGCCGGAGGCAGGTTGAAGTCCGGGATGCGGGGGTTTTCCAGCCGGGCCTCGATGCGCTGACGAAGCCGGTCGAGGCGGGCGGCGATCAGGCGGGGCGGACGGGGCAAACGGGGCGGGAAGCTCATGGTGGGTGGGGCTCCAGGACGGAAAAGGGGTTACTAAGCGGCAACGTATTGCTCGACCCCGGGGCGGCCATGCCAGAAGCCGTTGCAAGGTGCCTCGGGCATATAGTCGCGGCTGGCATCGAGGGCGGCGGCCGGGGTCAGTCGCCCCTCCAAGACGGCACGAAAGAGCCTGACGATCTCCAAGGTATGGGCGCCCTGAGGGCTGATGCGCAGCAACTCGGCACGGCCAGCCAGCCCCGGCAGGTCGGCCAGTAGGTTGTGGACCCGCGCCGACTGGGTCTGGACGCCATTGAGGGTGAGGAATGGCTCGCCCTCGCGCGTGTGCAGCGGCAGGCCGTCCATGATGGAGAGGCAGCGGAATTCGCAGGCGTCCTTTTGCAGGTTGAAATGGCGGGCGGTGAAGCAGCGCGCCGAAAAGGCCAGCGGCAGGCGGCCGTAGGCGTAAACCTCGGTCTCGATAGGTTGGACCAGGCCGGCGCGGATCGCGGCCAGTTCGGCCCCGGGGATTTCGGGGGCGACCACCCAGCGGCCAGCGCCGCCCGCTATCAGCAGTTCCAGGGTCCGGGGGTTGAAGATATTGAGCGTCGGCCCGGCGACCCAGTTGGTCACCCCGGCCTCCGCCAGCAGGCGCACGGCGCCCATGTCGTTGGCCTCGACCCGGTATTCATCCTGGCCAGCGATCTGGCGCAAGGTCTTGAGATCGGATTCGGACTCGATCAGGCTCTGGGAAGAGAGGATCACCTCCTTACCCGCAGCGACGAGCTGGCGCCCGAGTTCCAGCCAGTCGTCCAGACGCAATTCATGGCGGCGGGAACAGACGGTCTCGCCCAGATAGACCGTGTCCACGGAGCTGGCGGCGATCCCGGCGTAGAAATCCAGGACCTCCTGGCGGGGCCAGTAGTAAAGCAATGGACCAAGGGCAAGTTTCATCCCTTTGGGCTCCCTATGACGAAATGGATGGGCGCGCCGGAGCACTGATCGGAAGACCATTCCTTGGTGTAACCGGGTCGGGTGGCGTCTGACGGGGGGCGCCGTGGATACGTCCCTGTAGGCTTGT
>JBATOB010000068.1:0-7275 GCA_049290655.1 Chromatiaceae bacterium
ACCGCGGTGGCCGCGGCGCGGGCGGCGCGTTCGCGGGCGCGCTCCTCGCGGTAGAGGACATAGTCACGGGCGATTTTGTGCTCCCCCGCGCGCATCAGGGCCAGTTCCACCTGATCCTGGATGTCCTCGATGTGGACCGTGCCCCCGCCAGGCAGCCGGCGGGTGAGGGCCATGACGACCTGATCCGTAAGTTCGCGCACCCGATCGTGAACGCGGCTGGAGACGGCGGCCTTGCCACCCTCGACGGCGAGAAAGGCCTTGGTCATGGCCACCATGATCTTGGTGGCGTCGAAGTGGGTGACTTGGCCGTTGCGGCGGATCACCTGGAATTTGCCGGAGGCGGGGGAGTCACTCTCGGTCTGGCTGACGTGGGCCTCTGCCGTCATGGCGGTGGCGGGATTCGGTGCGACGGCGGTCGGGGTGGCGGCCATGGCTCTCCTCAATGATGTGGCAGTTGGTTGTGGCAGGGCTGTTGTCAGGGTTTGACCGACCACTTCCGGGCTATCCGGGGGCTGTGGATAGCTGGGTCGATATTGTAGGATGGCACAATATCCAGGGTTGGCAATTACCGTCAACCACTAGATATTGTGGTAAAGGGCGCTTATGGCGGTGAATGGGCTGTGGATGGCCTGTGGATAATTTCCAGGTTCCCGGGTTCCCCGATGGCCCCTTTTCTCGGCGCTGGCGCCACTTGGGAGCGGCGGGGCTTGTGGATAAATCAACCCGCGATCCCTCGGGGCGGGGAGGGTGAACCGGGACCCAAAAATGACCACGCGAGGAAACACAAAACGTGGGCATGGCGGGTATAATTCCACGACGATCGCTGGAGGGGGACGGCAAATCTCCGAGAGGGGGACCGCCAGACGGGCAGATATTCATAAAAATCCAACGGAGAACTGATTCCATGCAAGTCAGAGACGTTATGAACACATCGGTGCGCGCGGTGCGTCCCGACACCAAGGTGATGGAAGTCGCCTCCCTGATGTGCCTCTACCGCTATCACGGTTTGCCGGTCACCGAGGAGGATGGCACCCTCGTCGGTTTCATCGCCGAGAAAGACCTGCTCCACCATCTTTTCCCCACCTTCGAGCGCCTGATGGAGGAGGGCCTGGGCAACGTGGATCTCGACATGGAAATGGGCCGGTACTCGGAAGTGCTCGACCTCTATGTGTCCAATCTCATGACCCGCAATCCCATCGCGGTGACTCCGGATATGCATGTGCTGCGGGCCACGACTATCATGGTTCGCAACAAATTTCGCCGTATCCCGGTGGCCGAGAATGGCCGCCTGGTGGGCGTCTTGAGCTTGGGTGATGTCCACAAAGCCATCTTCCACGCCAACGTGGCGGGCACCCTGAAGTCCAAATAGCCGGGCCTTGATCCCGGTTCCGCGCCTGGCCCCTGGCGCGGTCGGCTGGGAACCCGAGCGTGGGGGCCTGGTCTCAATCAGTCTGGAAAAGCAAACCTGGCCCGCAGCCTGCTGGCCAGGTTTCCAAAACCGCGATTGCACATGGCGCGAGCCTGTCGTGGGTTCATTATCCGGATCTTAGGAGGCAGATATGAAGAGGCGGATTGTCCATGGGTGCCGCTGGCTGGCCCTGGCGAGTCTGGTGTTAACCCTAGTGGCGGGTCTGGCGGCGGCATCCACCCCCGCGGAGATCGCCCAGGCCGAGTACGACGAGGTCATGGCGCTGACACCGAATCCCGCCAACGGCCACAAGGCCTACATCACCTGCGCCGTTTGTCACTGGCCCGAGGGCTGGGGAACCCTCGATGGGACCTATCCGCAGATTGCCGGTCAACTCAGGACCGTCATCATCAAGCAGTTGGCCGACATCCGGGCGCGCAACCGCGAAAATCCCCTCATGTACCCCTTTTCGATGCCGCGTGTCCTGGGTGGTCCCCAGAATATTGCCGACGTGGCGGCCTATCTAGCCCAACTCCCCATGAATCCCCAAAACGGGGTGGGGCCGGGCACCGACCTCGAACTTGGCGCCCAGCTTTACCGGGACCATTGCGTCAAGTGTCATGGCGACCGGGGCCAAGGGGATGAGCAGGAGCATACGCCGGCCATCGCGGGCCAGCACTTTAATTACCTGGTGCGCCAGTTCCAGGCTATCCGCGACGGCAGACGCAAGAACTCGGATCCCAAGATGGTAGAGCAGATCAAGGGCTTCGCCCCGCGCGAGGAAATGGCGGTGCTGGACTATACCTCGCGATTGCGTCCTCCGGCCGAGCGTCTCGGCACGGCGGATTGGCGAAACCCGGACTTTCGTGGCTATGTCTATCCAGGCTCGCCCGGGCCCGCCATGGCCCCCCCCACGCCCGCACCCCCGCCGCCTCCCGCTCCACCCCGGCCATGATGGGGATCCCGGCCTCCTCGGTAGTTGACCCTGGGGTTGACGCCGGGGCCAGTGCCGCCGTCCCGACATCCCACCAGGACGGCGGCGCGAGGTTGCGCGCCTCATGACCCTCTTGCTCGTCGTCCTGCTGCCCTTCCTGGGCGCGATGGGGGTAGCCTGGGCCAGCAAGCTGGGCCGAGCCACCGCCATTCTCGTCACCCTCCTGGTCGTTCTGGCCCCGGTCATTCTGATCCTCTCCCTCCTTGATCCCCTGATGGCGGGGGAGACGCGTATCGAGCGCTTTACCTGGCTGCCAGCGGTGGGGCTGGATATCGCCTTTCGCCTGGATGGCCTGGGACTCCTCTTTGCCGGCCTCATCCTCGGCATTGGCGGTCTGGTCGTCCTGTATGCCCGCTATTACCTGCCCGAACAGGACAACCTGGGGCGTCTCTACGCCTATCTGCTTTTGTTCATGGGCGCCATGCTGGGGGTGGTGCTGTCGGAAAATCTGATCCAGATGCTGATGTTCTGGGAACTGACCAGCCTGAGCTCCTTCTTGCTCATCGGTTACTGGCGTCAGCGCGAGGATGCCCGCCGGGGCGCCCGCATGGCCCTGGCGATGACCGGCGCCGGGGGCCTGGCCCTCTTCGGCGGCATTCTGCTCCTGGGCCAGATGACGGGCAGCTATGATCTGAGCGTCGTCCTGGCCTCGGGGGATCTCATCCGCGCCCACCCCCTCCATGGGCCGACCCTGCTCCTGATCCTGCTCGGGATTTTCACCAAATCCGCCCAGTTCCCGTTCCACTTCTGGCTACCCCACGCCATGGTGGCCCCCACGCCGGTCTCGAGTTATCTGCATTCGGCGACCATGGTCAAGGCCGGGGTCTTTCTGCTGGCGCGCCTCTTTCCGGCCCTGTCGGGGACCTGGGAATGGAACTATTTCGTGACGGGCTTTGGCATGATGACCCTGCTGATCGGGGCCGTCATCGCCCTCTTTCAGCATGATATCAAGGGCCTGCTGGCCTATTCCACCATCAGTCACCTGGGCCTGATCACGGTCCTCTTTGGCATCGGCACCCCCCTGGCGGCGGTAGCCGGGGTCTTTCACATCATCAACCACGCCACCTTCAAGGCGGGCCTCTTCATGGCCGCCGGCATCATCGACCATGAGACCGGCACCCGGGACATGCGGCGCATCAACGGCCTCTGGCGCGCCATGCCCTACACGGGCACCCTGGCCATGGTGGCGGCCTCGGCCATGGCCGGCGTGCCCCTCTTCAATGGCTTTCTGTCCAAGGAGATGTTCTTTGGCGAGGCCGCCGCCGTCGCCGGTTCCCTCTGGCTCGGTTGGCTGGTGCCGGTTGCGGCCACCCTCGCGGGGGCCTTCGCGGTCGCCTATTCCCTGCGATTCGTGCACGATGTCTTTTTCAATGGGGAGCCGGTGGACTTGCCCCGGCAACCTCACGAACCGCCGCGCTGGATGCGGGTACCCGTGGAGGTGCTGGTCGTCCTCTGCCTCCTGGTGGGCATGGCCCCGGCCCTGACGGTGGAGCCCATCCTGAATCTGGCCGTCAGCGCCGTCCTCCAGGGGCCGCCACCGGCCCATGACCTGGCCCTCTGGCATGGCTTCACCCCCGCCGTCTTCATGAGCCTCATCGCCATGACTGGCGGCGTCCTCATCTATGCCGTGCGCCGGCCCCTCTATGCCGGGTGGGATCGGGTAAGGGATCGACTCGATGCCCGGCGAGGCTACGACCGGGCGCTGAGCAGCTCTGTGGGCCTGGCCCAGGGCTTCACGGCCTGGCTGGGTAAGAGTTCCCTGCAACGGCTGCTGATGACTTTCCTCGTCTCGGCCTTGGTACTGGGGACCGCGGGTTGGTTCGGATCGGGCTCCTCCTTGACGGGGCCCTTGCCCCTGTTGCCCATCGACGTCGTCAGCCTGGTGGCCGGTGTCATCATGGTCGGGGCCGCCCTTGCGACCCTGATCTGGCATTGCCAGCGCTTCCTCGGCCTCATCTTCCTGGGTGCCGTCGGCCTGATGGTCGCCCTGATTTTCGTCATGTTCTCTGCCCCCGACCTGGCCTTGACCCAATTGTCCGTCGAAGTGGTGACCGTGATCCTGCTGCTGCTGGCCCTCTTTTTCCTCCCCCAGACCTCGCGCCCCGAGACCCATCGCCTCCGTCGCATCAGGGATCTGGTGGTGGCGCTGTTCGCGGGTCTCGGCATGAGCGCCCTGACTTGGGCCCTCCTGACCCGGCCCTACGAGAGCATCGCCGGCTATTTCCTGGAGAACAGCATTCCCGGCGGCGGTGGCCACAACGTGGTCAATGTCATCCTGGTGGATTTTCGTGGCTTCGATACCCTGGGCGAGATCACGGTCCTGGCCATGGCGGGTCTGGCGATCCACGCCATGCTGGAGAATCTCCGGCTTGCGGGCCGGGCTGGCGATGGCATGGGCCGGCCCTGGAACCAGGACACGCATCCCATCGTCCTGTCTTCGCTGGCGCGCCTGGTATTGCCCCTGACCTTGCTGGTGGCCGTCTTTATCCTGCTGCGGGGCCATAACCTGCCGGGTGGCGGCTTTATCGCCGGCCTCGTCACCGCCATTGCTCTCATCCTGCAGTATCTGGCCAATGGGGTGGCCTGGACCCAAAAGCGCTTGCCGGGCAGGATGCAGCCCCTGATCGGGGCTGGCCTGCTCATCGCCACCCTCGTGGGCCTGGCGAGCTTCCTCCTTGGCTATCCCTTCCTGACGACGACCTTTGGCCATTTCGACTGGCCCCTAGTGGGTGAATTCGAGTTGGCCTCCGCCATGATCTTCGACCTGGGGGTGTGGCTGGTGGTGGTGGGGGCGACCTTGTTGATCCTCGTCCACCTGGGCTTGATGCATGACGCCACCCGGGAGACCGGGCCTGGCGGGAACCCGAAGGGGATGGCCGCCGGGAGGGAAGACTGAAATGGAGGCTATCATCTCCCTCCTGGTCGGCGTGTTGACCACCTGTGGCGTCTATTTGCTGCTGCGGGCCCAGACCTTCTCGGTGGTGCTGGGGCTCACGCTCCTCTCCTACGCCGTCAATCTCTTTCTCTTTGCCTCCGGGCGACTGGTGGTCGGCCGGCCGCCGGTGATTGGCCTCGGTCCCTCCGGTTACGCCGACCCCTTGCCCCAGGCCCTGGTGCTCACGGCCATCGTCATCGGCTTCGCCATGACGGCCTTTGTCATCCTGCTGGCGCTCAAGGCCAGGGCGGAACTGGGAAGCGACCAGGTGGATGGGGAGGCGGGCCATGAGTGATCTGGCCATCGCCCCGGTCCTGGTCCCCCTGGTGGCGGGGGTACTGCTGCTCCTGTTGCGGGAAGGAACCGTTCGGTGGCGCCGGGGCCTGGGCCTCCTGTCGGTGGCGGTGCAGGTCTTGTTGGCCCTGGCCCTGCTGGATGCCACCCTGGATGGTGCCATCCTGACCCATGCCCTGGGCAACTGGCCCGCGCCCTTCGGCATCGTCCTGGTGGCGGATCGGCTGGCGGCCTGGATGCTCCTGATCACGGCTCTGCTGGCCCTGTTCGCCCTCTGGCACGCCTGCCAGGGCCTGGATGTCCAGGGCCGGCACTTTCATGTCCTCTTCCAGTTGCAGTTGTTCGGCCTCAACGGCGCCTTCCTCACCGGCGATTTGTTTAATCTCTTCGTCTTCTTCGAGGTCCTGCTGCTCGCCTCCTACGGCCTGGCCCTGCATGGCGGTGGCCCCGCCCGGACCCTGGCGGGCCTGCACTATGTGGTGGTCAACCTGGCCGGTTCCGCCCTCTTCCTGATCGCCGCCGGCCTCCTCTATGGCCTCTTCGGTACCCTGAACCTGGCCCATCTGGCCCTGCTCATGGCCCAGACCCCGGAGGCCAATCTGGGTCCGGCGCGCACGGCGGTCCTGCTGCTGTTTGGCGTCTTCGCCTTCAAGGCGGCGCTCCTGCCCCTGCATCTCTGGCTGCCGGCCACCTATGGCCGCGCCAGCGCCCCGGTGGCGGCCCTCTTCGCCATCATGACCAAGGTGGGCGCCTACGCCATCCTGCGCGTCGCCACCCTGATGCTCGGCGACGCCGCCCCGGGCTTCGCGGGCCTCTATCAGGACTGGCTCCTGCCGCTGGCGCTGGCGACCCTGGTCGCCGGCATGGTGGGTGCCCTGGGCGCCCGGCGCCTGACGGATCAAGCCGCCTACCTGGTGATCGCCTCGGTGGGGACCCTGCTCATCGCCTTCGGCCTCGGCGGTCGGGACGCCATCGCCGCCGGTCTCTATTACCTGCCCCACTCGACCTTTGCCGCCGCCGCCCTCTTTCTCCTGTCGGACCGCATCGCCCAGGGGCGGGGGGCGCTCGGCGATCGCTTCGAACCTGCCCCGGACATCCCATCGGCCCCCCTGGTCGGTGCCCTCTTTTTCCTGTGCGCCGTGCTGCTGGCGGGTCTGCCGCCCCTCTCGGGCTTCATCGGCAAGTTCCTGCTGCTGCGGGCGGCCCTGGCCCATCCGGCCTGGCCCTGGGTCATGGGGATCGTCCTGACGAGCGGCCTGCTGGGCATCCTGGCCCTGGCCCGCTCCGGGAGCTTGCTCTTCTTCCGCTCGGCGGCTGTCCCGGGGGCGGCGGCGGTGGGCGCCCGGCCCGTGACCCTGGGGCCCGCCATCGGCCTCCTCATGCTGACCTTGATTCTGACCTTTGGGGCTGGCACCTGGCTGGAGGTAACGACCGCAATCGCGGAGCAGTTGCTGGAGCCGGGGCGCTATATTCAGGCGGTCTTGGCGGAGGGGTGATCCGGGGGTTGGACCACCGCAACTATCCTCCCGCAGCCCATGGCGCACCCCGGCAGGGCGTCGTGGCGGCCTCCTGGCGCTGCGAGTGGCCTCCACCGATGGGGTTGACCGAGGGCTGATGGCTATGCCCAAAACACCTGGGTTATCG
>JBATOB010000069.1:0-2396 GCA_049290655.1 Chromatiaceae bacterium
GTCCGTCAGCGTCAGCACCACCGCTTGAAGACGCCGCCCCCGGTAACACCCAGCAGGTCTGCTGCTGAACAGGAACCCTTAACTTAAACTTCGACGACCTTTGTCTTGACCAGGGGGTCCACCTCAAGGCCCGCGAACCAATACCAACCCAAGGCGGCAATTTGCAGCGTCAGGACAACACCGAAGGTGGTGCTGTAGCCAAGAGGGGCATAGCCCCCGGACGTGGCCGGCCAGAGTCCAATCACCGCGCCTAGGCCCCACTGCATGACGAAGGCGCCCACGAAGACCAGCAGGTTCAGGGCCGTGTTCACCCGTCCGGCCAATTCCCGCGGAAAGGTCTGGGACAGGACGGCATAGCTCAGGTTAGCGGAGGTGCCAAAGAAACCAAAGCCCAACCAGATCGGCAGGGTGGCGCCGGTATAGCCCAGGGCCATGATCAACTGCAGCGCGAGGAAAATGACCACGCCCCCGATCGAGACCGCCACCGGCGGAATCCCAAGGCGGCTGAGACGATAGGCCAGGGTGCCGATCGACAGAAACCCGGCCACCATGCCACCCGCGACCCAAAAGAGGTGATCCGCCACCGCCATCCGGTCGAGACCCGCGACATCCCTAAGCCAGGGTCCCGCCCAGAGACCCTGAATCGCCATGTGGGTACTCATCACCAGCAGGCTGATGGGGGCCAGACGCCAGAATACCCGGCTGGTGTATATCGCCACGATACCGCGCCACTGCACCCGCCAGTCCCCCGCGTGAGCCGATGCGGGCTTGTCCGGAACCACTCGGAACAGCACCGCCGCCGCCAGCAGGGTCAAAACCGCCAGGCCGGCGAAGACCCCCCGCCAGGAGGTAAGGTCCATGGCCCACTCCACCGGCGTGGTCGCGGTCAGGGCACCCAAACCGCCAGCCGCCAGCACCCAGCCGTTCACTGCGGGCAGGCGTTGGGGCGGGAACCACAAGACGAAGGTTTTCAGGCTGGCCATCAGGCAGGCCGACACCCCCAGGCCGATCAGCGCCCGCCCGAATACCAGGTCCCCCAGGCTATCGCTGATGGCGAACAGCAGGGCGCCGGCGGCGGCCAACACCAGTAGCAGGCTTTCCACCTTATGGGGGCTGAACCGGTCGAGCAGGATGCCTAGGGGCAACTGAAAGGCCGCGAAGGTCAAAAAGTAGACGCTGGTGAGCAGCCCCAGGGCGGCGGCATCGAGTCCCAGGGCGGATTCCAGCTCCGGGGCCAGCACCGCGTTGATGGTTCGGTACAGATAGGACAGGAAATAGCCCGCGGCGAAGGGTAAAAAGACCCGCGGAACAAGGACCAGGGGCAGTTCCTGGTGGGGGTTGGGTGAATGAGCCTGACTGGGATCCATGGTGTTCCGGGGTTTACTTCTTCGGAGTCACAAGACCGATAGCCAATTCCTGGGCGTACCCGACCAGCACCTCATCGCCAAACTTGAACCTCCCTGTGAGCTTTGGTAGGCACTGGAGCCCGTCGCTAATAACCCATGGTCGCGATGATGCGCTGGCGGTCGAGACATCCCAGCCCAGGCCTCGGGTCGGGGCTACGGCAACCTCCGTCCTGGTCCGATGCGGGTATCAGGGTACCCGCAGGATCAGTAACTCCTCGCCCAGCATGTCGATGATCTTGACCGCGACCCGGGCACCGGGGGGCGGTGCCGGGAGTTGGTAACGGCCTTGTACCAGGTCCTGTTTGCGTTCGGGCACGTCGGCCAGGGTCACGGTGAAGACCTCGCCCTGGTAGTCGGTGTCGATCAGGATGCAGTCCACCACCGCGCGCCAGTCGGTAACCTCGGCCCGGAACAGGCCCTCTTGTAAGTTCAGGCGTTGCAGGATGCTGGGCGAGAGCACGTCCGCGATTTCCACCACCAGCAAGCCATCGTCGATGCGCCGGACCTCAAGCTGGGCGCTCATGGGCTCGTGGCGGATGATGCCCCCGGCCTTACGGTCCGTCCGCAGTTCGATGACATGAATACGGTTGATGGGGTGCTGGCGGTTGTGCTGTTCAATCCAGTCCTGGGCGGCGTACTCGATGCCCAGACAGACCAAAAGGATGTCCCGCTCCTCCTCCGGCCGGTTCTTCAATTCCAGGCGCAGGGCCTCGCAGTCCAGGGGCGACAGGGGGTGATTGAGCGGCACTATCTTGACCAGTTGCCGGCCCCGGGTGCCGTCGAAAAAGGGATCGGTGCGAGTGCGGGTGATCCCCAGGTGCTCCCCCACCAGTTCCACCGCCTCGTTGTGCTGGATCGTCAGGTCATAGTCATTGACCCGCCAGGTACCGAAGCGAAGTTGGCAGGGTGACGATGGTTGCGACTCGGTTGCCTTGGCTAGCAGCTCGACTTGGCTGGGCGCGGCCAGCCGGGCCGCCTGTTCCCGCATGA
>JBATOB010000070.1:0-20802 GCA_049290655.1 Chromatiaceae bacterium
GCCTTCGGCGCCAACAGGTTATCGCCAAAGATCAGCCGGTTCTCGAAGATGTCGCGGTCCGAAAATCGCTGCGTGGCGTGATAAGACCTCTCCGGGTCTTCGAGTAAAATGCGCGGTTCCAGCTTCGGCCGCTTTTCTTTACCGATCCAGGTCAGCTCCAGTTTTTGATTTTTCATCTATTAGATTTTTGGCTGCATGGCTTTAAGTATCCGCTTGTCAGTTCCCGACGCCGGCGCCCCATCCGGTTCCGTCCGGCGTGGCAGCCGTCGGCAGCCAGTTCCGGCTGCGGACGCCGACTACCGTAGCTCTGCCGGGTCCGCCGGTGAGCCGCCTGGATAGCGATCTTCAGGCGGTCGTCTTCCTGCCGGCGGCGGGAAGGCTTGCGCTTGAGCCAGGCACAGAAACCGCTGCGCGATACGTCCAGGACTCGGCTCGGCACGTCCACAGGAAATTGGCGTCGCCACTGTTTCATGAACGCGTACCGGGTAGCAACTCCCTGGCAAAGTACGCCGTCGCTATTGTTAAGTGTCGCGCTCCATCCGGGCATCCGCCCCTTCTTTGCGCAACCGGTTGTTCTCCTGTTCCAGTTCCACCATCGTGCGACTGCCCGCAAGCGTGTTGGGGCTCTTCTCTCGGGCTGCAACCACCCAGTTGACCAGCCCCCTTCGGGATCGTCAGGCGCCGCGCCGCTTCGTCTGGCGTCAAACCTGGTTCTGTCACCAACTTCACCGCCTCTTCCCAGAACTCCGGTGAGTACTCCTGTTTCCCTTTCATACCACTCTCCTTGCTCGGTAATGTACCAATCGGAGTGTCCATTTTTGTCAGGCTACCTCACTCTTGCAGGTCCGGTATATCATTATGGAAATGAAAACGCTTGCTTGATATGACGACCGATCCTAAGCCCGCCACCGACACCTGGGGGGCCGCTGTGCGCCCCTTTCAGGACAGCCGCGTCATCAGTATGTTCTTTCTTGGCTTTTCCGCCGGGATACCACTCTTGCTGATCTTTTCCTCCATGTCACTCTGGCTGCGGGAGGCCGGGGTGGATCGCGGGGCCGTGACCTTCTTCAGTTGGGCGGCCCTCGGCTACTCCTTCAAGTTCGTCTGGGCGCCGCTCATCGACCGCCTGCCGCTGCCGCTCCTGACACGCTGGCTGGGGCGCCGCCGCTCCTGGCTGTTGGTCGCCCAACTGGCCATCGCCAGCGCCATCCTGCTGATGGCGGCCATAGACCCGGCGCAAGGGGGCAGCAGCCTGACCCACATGGCCCTGGCGGCGGTGCTGCTTGGCTTCTCGGCGGCGACCCAGGACATCGTCATCGATGCCTACCGGATCGAGGCGGCGGAGACCAGCCTCCAGGCCATGATGTCGGCGACCTATATCGCCGGCTATCGCGTCGGCATGGTGGTCTCGGGGGCCGGCGCCCTCTACCTGGCCGCCGCCCTGGGTTCGACCGCGGAGCACTATGTCTTCGCGGCCTGGCACTGGACCTACATCGCCATGGCCGGGACCACGCTGGTGGGCATCGCCACCACCTTGCTGATCCCCGAGCCGGTATCCGGGCGGCTGGATACCCGGCGCCATGGGGCCTGGGATTATTTCCGGCTGGTGATCGTCTTCGCCAGCGCGGCAACGGCCTTCGTGGCGACCTTTTTCCTGAGCGGCGACGGCTTCGCGGGCCTCCAGGGGCCGATGGGGCAGGGGCCCTTGGCCGGCTTCCTGCTGGAGAGCCTGCACTTCCTGCTGGCGATCCTGACGGCGGGCTTGATCGGCTGGTTGCTGGTGCGTTTGGGGGTGGTGGACCAGGCCATGGCCCGGGAGACCTGGGTCGCGCCCGTGCTGGACTTCTTCGACCGCTATGGCACCCGCGCGGCCCTGCTGCTGCTGGCCCTGATCGGCCTTTACCGCATCTCGGACATCGTGCTGGGGGTGATCTCCAATGTCTTCTATCAGGACATGGGTTTCACCAAGACCCAGATCGCCACCGCGGTCAAGACCTTTGGCGTCGTCGTCAGCATCGCGGGTGGCCTCCTCGGCGGCCTCATGGCCAACCGCTACGGGGTCATGCGCATCCTCATGCTCGGCGCTATCCTCTCGGCGGCGACCAATCTCATCTACGTCTGGCTGGCCTGGGTGGGCAATGATGCCGCCGTGCTCTATCTGGCCGTGGCGGCAGACAATCTGGCGGCGGGACTCGCCAGCGCCGCCTTCGTCGCCTTCCTGTCGAGCCTCACCAGCATCGCCTTCACCGCCGTCCAGTACGCCATCTTCAGCTCCCTCATGACCCTGCTCCCCAAGGTCCTGGGCGGCTACTCAGGCACCATGGTCGAGGCCATCGGCTATCCGGCCTTCTTTGTCTTCACTACCCTGATTGGTGTGCCCGTGCTGCTGCTGGTCTGGCTGGTGGGACGGCACCTGCAGGCCAAACCAGCTCCCTAACAGGCCCGGGCCGGGGTAATGTGGATATTCAGGGCATGAAGCAATAACTCTCTAAAATCCCGATAAAAATCCCGAAGGATAATCCAGGTATTAAATCAAGATTGCTGCGGCGCACCAAATATGCGATTGTTACGACGTTAAAGGCAGGCGGCGATAGGTCAGGCCAAGGAGCCCCCTAGACATTCTCTGCTCCCTTCGACGCGCGCCAGATGGCTGAGAAATAGAGTCGGGCGCGGATCGTCAGCGGTACCTCGGGTGCCGCTTGCGGCTTGGGGCTGGACCAGGAAGGGCGGGTCCCGAGGTTTGGTTAAAAAAAACCGGAATGTAACGATGATTACCACCCAAAAACGACCTTTCTTTTTAGATTTGCTGGTGATCCGGCTCCCGGTAGCGGGAGTCATGTCGATTGGTCACCGCATCAGCGGCGTGGCCATGGTCCTCACCCTGCCCTATTTCATTCACCTCTTGGCACTCTCGGTGTCCAATCCGGCGGGCTTTGACGCAGCGGCACAAATGGCCGCCAGTTGGCCCTTCAAGGCCTTTCTGTTCCTCTTCCTGTGGGCGCTGATGCACCATTTCCTCGCGGGCATCCGCTATCTGATGCTCGATATCGATGTCGGCATCGAGAAACCCCTGTACCGCCACACGGCCTGGGGCGTGCTGGCGGGTGGCCCGGTCCTGGCCCTGATCCTGTTGGGAGCACTGTCATGAGCCGTCAAGCCTCGGGACTGCGGGCCTGGATTTTCCAGCGCGTGACCGCGATCGCCCTGCTGCTGTACTTTCCCTATCTCATCCTCTCCCTCGCCTTTGGTCCGCCGGCGACTCACGCCGAATGGGTGGCCTGGCTGAGCCAGCCCCTGGTCGGCGTGGGCTTCCTGATCTTCGTCGGCGTGCTCTTGCTCCATGCCTGGGTTGGCGTGCGTGACGCCATCATCGACTATGTGCACCCCACCGCCATCCGCGTCACGGCCCTGAGCCTGTTGGCGCTGGGACTGATTGGCTGCGGCCTTTGGGCCCTCAAAGTCATCGTCCTGGTGGGCTAGGGCCAGGCGAGAACTGAATGCGAGAATGATATGTCATTAAACAAGCGAAACTTCGACGCACTGATCGTGGGCGCGGGCGGGGCCGGGCTCAACGCGGCGATCCAACTGGCCAATGCCGATCTGCGCGTGGCGGTGGTCTCCAAGGTATTCCCGACCCGCTCCCATACGGTCGCCGCCCAGGGTGGGGTCAACGCGGCCCTGGCCAACGTCCTGCCGGACAACTGGCATTGGCACATGTTCGATACCGTCAAGGGTTCGGACTACCTGGGCGACCAGGATGCCATCGAGTTCATGTGCCGGGAGGCCATCCCCACCGTCTATGAACTGGAACATGCGGGGGTACCTTTTTCCCGCCTGGACAACGGTAAGATCTACCAGCGCCCCTTTGGCGGCATGACCCAAAACTTCGGCGGCGACCAGGCCGCGCGCACCTGCGCCGCGGCGGACCGTACCGGTCACGCCATCCTCCACACCCTCTATCAGCAGAACCTCCGCGCCAAGACCCACTTCTTCGACGAGTTCTTCGCCCTCGATCTGGTCAAGGACGCCGAGGGCGTGATTTGCGGCGCCCTGGTCCTGGAGATCGAGACCGGCGAGCCCTTGCTGATCGAGGCCAAGACCACCCTGCTGGCCACCGGCGGCTGCGGTCAGGTGTTCCGTACCACCTCTAACGCCCACATCAATACCGGCGATGGCATGGCCATGGCCCTGCGGGCCGGCGTGCCCCTGATGGACATGGAGTTTTTCCAGTTCCATCCCACCGGCATCGCGGGCAAGGGCATGCTGATCACCGAGGGCGTGCGTGGCGAGGGCGGCTATCTCCTTAATGGGCGCGGGGAGCGCTTCATGGAGCGTTATGCCCCCAAGGCCAAGGATCTGGCTAGCCGCGACGTGGTCTCCCGCTCCATTGTCACCGAGATCAAGGAAGGGCGCGGCGCTGGGCCCAAGGCCGATCACGTCCTCCTCAAGCTGGACCACTTGGGCGAGAGCGTCATCGCCAAGCGCCTGCCGGGCATCCGCGAGAGCAGCCGCATCTTCGCCGGCGTCGATCCCGTGGTCGAGCCCATTCCGGTCTTCCCCACCGCCCACTACCTCATGGGGGGTATCCCCACCGACCGCTTTGGCCGCGTCATGATGCCGGCTGGCGGCGGGGAGGATGCGGTGCCGGGGCTCTACGCCGCCGGTGAATGTGCCTGTGCCTCGGTCCATGGCGCCAACCGCCTGGGTGGCAACTCCCTGCTCGACATCCTGGTCTTTGGCCGTCTGGCGGGCAAGAACATCATTGATTACGTGAAGGAAAATCCCTTCCACCGCACTATCGACCCGGCCAGCCTGGAGGCGGTCATGGGGCGGCTGTCGCGTTGGGAACAGCGGGGCAAGGGCCCGAGCGTCCACGAGACCCGCGAGAAGCTGACCCGCTGCATGGAGGATCACGCCGGCGTCTTCCGCACCGAGGCGATCATGTCCGAAGGCCTGGATAAGATGAAGGAGATCCGGGACGCCTTCGGCGAGGTGCGGCTCACCGACCACTCCAAGGTCTTTAATACCGCCCGCATCGAGGCCCTGGAACTAGAGAATCTGCTCGACGTCGGCATGGCCATCGCCGCCTCCGCCCTCACGCGTCAGGAGAGCCGCGGCGCCCATTCGCGTCCCGACTTCCCCAAGCGCGACGATGTCAACTGGATGAAACACACCCTCTACTTCCAGGAGGACGACCGGCTCGACTACAAGCCGGTGCGGACCAAGCCCCTGACGGTGGAGAGTTTCCCGCCGAAAGAGCGCGTCTATTGAGCCAGGTGGAGGGAAAAACATGAAATTCCGTGTCTATCGCTATGATCCCGAGCTGGGCCAGAAGCCCCGCATGCAGGAATTCGAGGTCGAGACCCATCGCGGCATGATGCTGCGCGATGCCCTCAAGGCCATCAAGGCCCAGGACGAGACCTTTGCCTTCCGCCACTCCTGCGGCGAGGGCGTCTGCGGTTCCGATGGCGTTAACGTCAATGGCACCAACAAGCTCGCCTGTGTCACCGCCATCGCCGATCTCAAGGAACCGATCGAGGTGCGCCCCTTCCCGGGGCGTCCCGTCGTCCGCGACCTGGTCGTGGACATGACCCAGTTCTATGAGCAATACAAGGCCGTGGAACCCTGGCTCAAGCGGAAGGAGCCCACGCCGGAGCAGGAGATCCTCCAGTCCCCCGCCGACCGCGACAAGATTGATGGCCTCTACGAGTGCATCATGTGCGGCTGCTGTTCCACCTTCTGCCCCTCCTTCTGGTGGAACCCGGAGAAGTTTCTCGGCCCCCAGGCCCTGCTCACGGCCTATCGGTTCCTCGCCGACAGCCGCGACCAGGCCAGCGCCGAGCGCATGGACTTCCTGGAGGGCCCCTACAAGCTCTTCCGTTGCCACAGCATCATGAACTGCGTCGAGGTCTGTCCCAAGGGCCTCAATCCCACCAAGGCCATTGGTCACATCAAGGAAATGATGTTGAAGGACTCGGTCTGAGCGAGTATTTGCCCTGAAATCCGGCGGGTTCCCATGCGCGGGCGTGGGAACCCGGCATGGTGTCAATGAGTTCCGCCGCCCCGAGGCCCTAATTCCCGCATCGCCTTGGTTGAGCCTCCCTGCTTCTTCGTGATCCCGGGGCTTGTGCACCGATTCCGCCATTTTTCTCGAACAAGGGGGTAATCTGGTCGCGGATTAGTGGGATCGAGAATTTTTCGTCCCCGCCCGAGTCCTGGCTTTTGCTAAAATTCACCCTTCCGTCTCTCGCCCCCTGGATAGCCATGACCGTCCGCACCCGTTTCGCCCCTTCCCCGACTGGCTACCTGCATGTGGGGGGTGCCCGGACCGCGCTCTTTTCCTATCTCTTTGCCCGCCGTCATGGGGGGCGCTTCATCCTGCGCATCGAGGACACGGATCTGGAGCGGTCCACGGCGGAGTCGGTCAATGCCATCCTGGAGGGCATAGCCTGGCTGGGGCTGGAGTATGACGAGGGGCCCTTCTACCAGACCCACCGCTTCGACCGCTACAACCAGGTCATCGACGAACTCCTGGCCAAGGGCCTGGCCTATCGCTGCGACTGCCCCAAGGAACGGCTGGACACCATGCGCGAGGAACAGATGGCGGCCAAGCTCAAGCCGCGCTACGACGGCCTCTGCCGTCATCGCGACCTGGACCCGAGTCAGCCCCACGTCATCCGCTTCCGCAACCCGGATACGGGCCATGTGGTGGTGGACGATCTGATCCGTGGGCGCATGGCCTTCGATAACCGGGAACTGGACGACCTCATTATCCGCCGCAGCGATGGCGCCCCCACCTACAACCTGACGGTGGTGGTGGACGACGCCGATATGGCCATCACCCACGTCATCCGCGGTGACGACCACATCAATAACACCCCGCGCCAGATCAATATCCTGCGCGCCTTGGGCAAGGAGCCGCCGCATTACGCCCATGTCCCCATGATCCTGGGCGACGATGGCTCGCGCCTGTCCAAGCGCCATGGCGCCGTCGGCGTGGTGGCCTACCGGGACCAGGGCTATCTGCCCGAGGCCCTGCTCAATTATCTGGTGCGCCTGGGCTGGTCCCATGGCGATCGGGAAATCTTCTCTCTGGAGGAAATGGTCGAACTCTTTGACATCGGCCAGGTCAACAAGGCGGCCGCGGCCTTCAACACCGACAAACTGGATTGGCTCAACCAGCACTACATCCAACACGCCGATCCCAGGCGCATCGCCCACCTGCTGCGGCCCCACCTGGGAGATCTGGGGATCGACCCCGCCGAGGGTGCCGACCTGACGACCGTCGTCGCGGCCCAGGCCGCCCGGGCCAAGACCCTGGTGGAACTGGCGCGCATCAGCGCCTTCGTCTATGGGGATTTTGGGGATTACGAGGAGGGCGCGGCCAAGAAGCACCTGCGCCCGGTGGCGGCGGAACCCCTGGAGCACCTGCGCGACCGCCTGGACATGCTGGCCCTGGCGGACTGGGAGCCGGCGACCCTGGAACGTACCGTGCACCGGGTGGCCGAGGAACTGGGGCTGAATCTGGGCAAGGTCGCCCAGCCCCTGCGCGTTGCCGTCGTCGGCCGCGCCGCCTCGCCGGGCATCGACATCACCCTGAGTCTGGTCGGCAAGGAGGCGACCTTGCGCCGCATCGACCGAGCGCTGGCCTACATCCGCCGAGGGGCGGCGGTCTGATGCCCGCCCGGTCCGCCATGTCGCCGGCAGCGGCGCGACCCCGCGTCGCCAAGTGCCAAAAATCCTGGACATGAACGGAGTACCCGTCCTCAGCATCCTGCTGCTGTTCCCGATCCTCGGGGCCATGCTGGTGGGCATGCTGCCAGGCGAGCGCATCGCCCTCATCCGCTGGACCGCCATCCTCATCGCGCTCCTGACGCTGGTCCTGGCCTGGGGCCTGCTGGGGTGGTTCGACGCCCGGGCGGAGGGCGTCCAGTGGTTCGAGCACTATAGCTGGAATCCCCGCATGGGTACGGCGATTGCACTGGGTCTGGACGGTTTTTCCTTGCCCATGGTCCTGCTGGCGACCCTGCTGTGCCTGGTCGCCCTCCTGGCCTCGCGTGGCATCCGGGAGCGGGTCAAGGGCTATTATGCCCTGATGCTGATCCTGGAATCGGCCACCCTCGGCGTCTTCATGGCCCAGGACTGGTCCATCTTCTATGTCTTCTGGGAACTGGTCCTGATCCCCCTCTTCTTTCTCATCGACGGCTGGGGCGGCAAGAACCGCCACGGCGCGGCGCTGAACTTTGTCCTCTATACCATGGGCGGCTCCGTCTTCATGCTGATCGCCCTGCTGGTGGTCTTCGACGCCGTGGGCGTCCATTCTTTCGCCATGGCGGACCTGGCCGCGGGGGGGCCGAGCCTGAACCGGGAGACCCAGGTCCTGATCTTCCTGGGTCTGCTCGTCGGCTTCGGGGTCAAGATGCCCATCTTCCCCATCCACGGCTGGCTGCCCCTGGCCCATGTCGAGGCCCCGAGCCCGGTCTCCATCCTGCTGTCGGGCATCCTGCTCAAAATGGGCTCCTATGGCCTGATCCGGGCCGCCCAGATGTTGCCGGAGGCGGTGATGGCGCTCCAGACCCTGCTGGTGGTCCTGGCCATGATCAGCCTGCTCTACGGCGGCCTGCTGGCCTGGCGCCAGACGGACCTCAAGGCCATGGTGGCCTATTCCTCGGTGAGTCACATGGGGGTGGTGCTGCTGGGCATCGCCGCCCTCAATGTCGCCGGTCTCACCGGGGCCTTGCTGCAGATGGTGGCCCACGGACTGGTGGCGGGGGCCCTCTTTCTGCTCATCGGCCTTCTCTACGAGCGCACCCACACCCGGGAGATCGGCCATTACAGCTCCCTGGTGCGGGTCATGCCGCGCTTTGCCTTCTTCACCATCCTCGCCTTCGTCGCCGCCGTCGGCCTGCCGGGGACGGCGGGCTTCATCGCCGAGCTCCATGCCCTGATCGGCGGCTTCCAGGTCTGGGGTGGCTGGGTGGCGATCCTGAGCCTGGGCGTCCTCATCAGCGCCGCCTACGCCATCCGCACCGTCGGACGCCTCTTCACGGGGCCGGTGCGTCCGGAGATGGCGGGGGTGCCGGACCTGGGACCCACGGAATTACTGGCCGCCGGCGTGCTTACCGCCGGTTTCCTGCTGCTGGGCCTTTTTCCCGCCACCATCCTGCAGCTCGTGGGGGCCAGCGTCGCCCGTTTTGGCGCCGTCCTCGCAGCCTCCTGAAGGGGATCGAACCTTGTCCCATCCGAGTCCAGCGCCCAGGGGGGAGCCCGAGACCGACACCCGCGCGCGAATCCTGGCCGCCATCGAGCATTTGGATCACGTCTTGCCGGGTCAGGCCCCCCTCCAGGACTTTGTGCACCACAACACCCTCCACGGCTTCCAGCATCTGCCCTTTCCCGAGGCCCTGGCCCAGGCCCATCGCCTGAACGGCGCTGCTGGCTATCTGAGCCCAGAGCAATTCCGCGCCTACTATCGTCGGGGCCGCATCGAGCGGCGGGATCTGGTGCAGGTCCTGGACGGGGAAACGGCCTTAGCCCCCGGCGAACACCTCTTCACGACCCCAACGGTTCCGGTCCTGAGCCGCGACATCTACCTGCTGGCCCTGCTTTACCCCCTGGAGCCCATCGCCAATAACCAGTTGGCCTGGGAGATCGAGGAGATGGGTGCCCTAGAACGTTTCCAGGATGACGTTCCCCTGGAGGTCCGCGCCCGGCTGCTGGCCGCCAGTGGCCTGGGGGAGGGCGATAGCATCGCCGACCTCTGGAGCGCCTGCCTGGAAAGGCTGGACTTGAGCTGGTACCGGCTCCACCCCGAGGAACTGGTGGATCTGACCCCGGAACGGCTGGAGGCCATGCAAGCGGAGCTGCAGGGGGAGGGGGCCAGCGAGGGCGCCCATCACCTGCTACAGCGGCGCATCAGCCGCCTGGTGCGTGACGAACTTAAGGCCCTGATGGAGCGGATTGGCCAAGACCTCACCTTGACCGGCCTTTTGCGGTTGCTGACGGGCCGCGATCTGCTGGATGAAATCCGTCCCTACCTCATCCGGCAACTGGCCAACTTCCTCGACCAGGGACTGGCCGCCTGGCATGTGGCCCACCGGGGCGCGGGTTTTTATGCCTGCTGGCGGGAACTGGCCCGGATCAACCCGGGCTGGCGGCTGCTGGGGCTGGGAGACTGGACCCTGGACCTCGACGACCTGCCCGAGGACCCCCTGGAGGCTCTGATGGCGGAACTGGAGCGCCTGGGACTGCCCCCGGACCGTTGGCCCGGCTATCTGGAGCGCCTGGCCCTGGAGTTACCAGGCTGGTCCGGCATCTGGTTGTGGCGCCACCGGCATCCGGACTATAAGGGCTGGGGTCAGCCGGTCGGCATGCTGGACTATCTGGCCGTGCGTCTCATCCTGGAGCGGCTCTTCACCGGGCGTCTCTGTGCCGAGGAGTGGGTGATCGCGCCCAACCTCGGGGCCCTGAGCGAGCACTTCGGCGGCCACCCGGCGGAATTCCTGGTGCGTTGGTCCCTGTTCAGCGGGCCCCTGCCGGAATATCTGGCCAGCCGCGCCCAGCGCCTGGTAAGGTCCCGGCAGGATACGCTGGAACAGGCCCGCCCCGAGCATTGGCACCCCTTGGCCCAGCTCATCTGGGCCTGGCGCTGGAGCCCGGCGGCGGTGCGGCTGGGCCGGGACCTCTTTCACCGCGCCTGGCCCCTCTTCCGGCTGGCCCAGCATCTGGGGATGTCGGGCGCGGCCCTGCGGGATCTGGACCCAGCCCGGCTCCCACTCATCTTCCAGTGCCTCGATCGCCTGGATGAGGGGACCGCCGGCTTCATCTGGCTGCGGGCCTTCGAGAATCATTACCGGGACCAGATTTTTAACGCCCTCGTCAATAATCAGGGCCGGGGGCGCTGGAACAACCGGCATCGTTGCCCCTCCGCGCAACTGGTCTTCTGCATGGATGACCGGGAGGAGGGCATGCGTCGGCACTTGGAGGAGGTCGATCCGGGGGTGGAGACCCTGGGAGCCGCCGCCCACTTTGGCGTCTCCCACTGGTCGCAGGGCCTGGACGATGGGTCGGCCACCGCCCTCTGCCCCGTGGTCCTGACCCCCTCGCACCTGGTGCGGGAAGTGGCTCAAACCGGAGTGGCGGACCTGCTGGCCCGTCATCGCCGCCGGCGCGGCTGGCGGTTGTGGCTGCGCGACCTCCTGCATCAGGAACTCCGCCGTAACCTGGTGACCTCGACCCTGGGCATCCTGCTGGCCGCGCCGGGGGCGGCCCTGGCCCTGGTGGGCAAGGTGGCCGCCCCCCGGGCTTTTGGCGAGTGGGCCGGGCGGCTGGGGCGTGATTTCGACTTGAGGGTCCCCACGGAACTGGCCGCCACGGTGGATGGCTACCAGGGGGAGCCCAGTCCAGAGAATGTCCAGCCCGGTTTCGTGACGGCGGAACAGGCGCAACGGGTGGCGGGCCTCCTGAGAGTCATGGGCCTGGATACCGGCTTTGCCCCCCTGGTGGTCATCATGGGCCATGGCTCGGACAGCGATAACAACCCCCACCTCGCCGCCTATGACTGCGGGGCCTGTAGTGGCAACCACAGCGGCCCCAACGCGCGGCTGTTCGCCGCCATGGCCAACCGGCCCGAGACCCGCGTCCGGCTGCGCGAGCAGGGCCTGGATATCCCGGAGGATTGCTGGTTCCTGGGGGCCGAACACAACACCTGCAACGAGGATATCGTCTGGTACGATCTGGATCGGCTCCCCGTCGCGAGGGCGGGCGACTTCCAGCAGTTGGAAATCAGTCTGGGGAAGGCGGTCCGTCTCCATGCCCAGGAGCGCTGCCGCAAGTTCTTTTCCGCGCCGGCCCAGCCGACCCCGGATCAGGCCTTGGCCCACGTCATGGGGCGTGGCCTGGACTTCAGTCAGGCGCGGCCGGAACTCGGCCACGCCACCAACGCCTGCGCCTTCATCGGCCGGCGGGCCATGAGCCAGGGGGCCTTTTTCGATCGCCGGGCCTTCCTCATCTCCTACGACGCGGCCAAGGACCCGGACGGTACCCTGCTGGAGCCCCTGCTGCTGGCCAACGGGCCCGTGGGGGCCGGCATCAGCCTAGAGTATTACTTCTCGACCGTGGACAATGAGCGTTACGGGGCAGGCTCCAAAATTACCCATAACGTCGCTGGCTTCTTTGGAGTTATGGACGGGGCCGGTTCCGATCTGCGCACTGGTCTCCCCCGCCAGATGATCGAGATTCACGAGGCCATGCGGCTGCTGGTGATCGTGGAGGCCAAGACCCGGGTCTTGACGGCCATTTATGAGCGTCAGCCGCCGCTCCAGGAATTGATCGGCAATGGTTGGCTACTGCTCGCCGCCAAGGAGCCGGATTCCCCCGAGATCCGGATATTCGAGCCGGCCCGGGGTTGGGTCGAGTGGCATGGCCCAGGGCGACCCTTGGCGCGGGTTTCGCGCTCCTCCGCCCACTTTATGGGCTTCATGGAACCCCTGGACCCCATTCTGATTGGCGATTGATTCCAAACCCCTATGTTCGCATTTGCCTGGTTGATACCCCTCTTGCCCCTGCTGGCCGCCACCTGGATCGGCGGCGCTTATGTCCTCATGGGTAACCGGGGAGAGGCGGGGGAGCGCTGGACCGCTCGGGTCGCGGTTGGGGCGGCGGCCCTGTCCCTCGGCCTGGCGGTCCTGACCGGGATTCAGGCCCTAGTGATGGGTGCGCCCGGTCAGGTCCGGGTCGGGTCCTGGCTGGTCAGCGGTGACTTGCGGGTGGATATCGCCTTCACCCTGGATGGCCTGGGGCTCGCGCTGCTCCTGCTGGTGGCCTTGGTGGCCCTGATTACCCTGCGGTTCTCGGTGAACTACCTGCACCGGGAGGCGGGTTTCCCGCGCTTTTTCCTGCTGCTGTCGCTCTTCATGGGGGCCATGGAGTTGATCGTCATGGCGGGCAATGCCGTGCTGGTCTTCATCGGCTGGGAGTTGGCGGGGGTGGCCTCCTATCTGCTCATCGCCTATAACTTCGAGCGCCCCGTAGCGGTCACTAACGCCCAGCGCGCCTTCATCGCGAACCGCATCGGCGATGCCGGTTTTTTGCTGGGGATCTCGTTGGCCTATCTCTGGATGGGCGGCAGCGATTGGCCCCTCCGGCCGGATCAGGCCTTGGACCCGATCAAGGGGGATCTCATCGCCCTGGCCTTCCTGCTACCAGCCCTGGCCAAGTCGGCGCAACTGCCCTTTGCCCCCTGGGTCGCCCGCGCCCTGGAGGGACCCACCCCCTCCAGCGCCATCTTCTATGGCGCCCTCATGGTCCATGCCGGGGTGTACCTGCTCATCCGCCTGGAGCCCTTGTTGGAGACAGCCCCGGCCATCTCCAGCCTGATGGCCTTGCTGGGCGCCCTCACGGCCATCTATGGCTGGCTGGTGGGGCTGGCACGGACGGACGTCAAGAGCTCCCTCATGTTCTCCACCACCGCTCAGGTGGGCCTCATGTTCCTCTGGATCGGCCTGGGCTGGTATAGCCTGGCGGCCTGGCATCTGGCCCTGCACGCCCTCTGGCGGGCCTATCAGTTCCTGCATGCCCCGGCCCTGATGCAGCGCATCAGCCGGCCCGCGCGGCCGGTCCCCGCCTGGCTGGCGAGGCGGCGCGGGCTGCAAGAGGCGGCCCTGCAGGGGTTTTGGCTCGATGCCCTGGCGGACGCCTTCCTGGCGCGGCCGGCCCAGGCCATGGCCCGCGATGTCATGGATCTGGACGGGAAGGTGGTCAGTCGCATCGTCGGCCTGCCCGGCCAGGCCCTCGAACTCTCCTCCCTGGGCACCTCGCCGGACGGGGAGGAGGGTTGGCTCACGGCGGAGGAGACAATCGTCCGCGGCCGAGGTCTGCTGGGAAGAACCCTGGAGCGGGTGGCGAATACTCTCTTCTGGTTCGAGCAACGCCTGGTGCTGCGTGGTGGCGGGCAAGGGTTGCTAGAGGCCATCCGCCGCCTGGGCGACCAGGCCAACCAGATCGAGGATCTGCTCGCCCGGCCTCGCTACCTCGTCCTCATGATTCTCGCCACCTTCGCGGTCATTCTCTGAGATGAACCCGATCGCCATCCCCTGGGACAGTCAAGCCGCCTGGCCGCTGCTGGCGGTCCTGCAACTCCTGCCCTTGCTGGGGGCGCTGGTGGTGCTGGCCCTGCGCCGCGGGTCCCAGGCGACCCTCGCTGGGGTCATCCTGGCCAGCCTCGAACTGCTGCTGGCCATCCTCCTCTATCGAGACTATGACCCCACTAATGCCGCTATGCAGTTCGCCGAGCACCTGCGCCTGCCAGGCCTGCTGGATTACCACGCCGCCGTGGATGGTGTCGGCATCCTCTTCATCCTGTTGACGGCCCTCATCATCCTGCTGGTATCCCTCTATGGGCCCGTGCGGGGCCTGGGGCCACCCTGGCGGCTGATGGCCCTGATCCTGGCCATCGAATCCAGCCTGATGCTGATGTTCACGACCCTGAACCTGATGTGGTTTGTGTTCGCCGCCGCCATCCAGACGGGCCTCATCGGGCTCCTGCTGAAGTTATGGGCGACCTCGCCGCGCAGGGAACAGGCCATCAAAACCTATATCAAGTTCATGGGCATGGGCCTGGTCCTGCTGCTGGCCGGCACCCTGATCCTGGGCTGGGGCCATGCCCACGTCAGTGGCGGCGGCTGGACCTTCGATCTCCTGGAACTCCATCGGGCGGGGGTGGGCCGGGAATTCCAGACCCTGGTCTTTTTCCTGCTTTTCTACGGGCTGGCCATCCGCACCCCACTCTTTCCCATGCACGGCTGGCTGCCCCAAGTGGCCGAGCACGGTAACATCGCCGTGGCCCCGACCCTGCTCCTGGGACTCAAGATCGGCATCTATGGCCTGCTCCGCTTCGTCCTGCCCCTCGTGCCCGAGGCCGTTCAGGATTGGCAGCCCTTCGTGGTCGCCTTCGCCGTGGTCGGTATCTTCTACGCGGCCCTGCTGGCCATGGTGCAGGAGAACCTGCGCCGGCTATTGGCCTTCGCCGTCGTCTCTCATACCAGCCTGATCGTCCTTGGCCTTTTCACCCTGGATCACCTGGCCTTTCAGGGTAGCGTCATGCTGGCGGTGACCTTCGGATTGGCGGTGGCGGCCCTGCTCTTCATGACCGGTCTGGTCTATCGCCGCACCAGAACCACCCAACTCCCCGAGTTGGGCGGGCTCTTCGACCAGATCCCCTTCGTCGGCATCGCCTTCCTGGTGGCGGGCCTGTCCATCATCGGCATGCCGGGAACGCCGGGCTTCGATGCCGCCCATCTGGTCCTGGAGGCTGCCATCGCGCGGTTTGGCGGTCTGCTGACCATCGCCGCCGCCTTGGGGAATTTGCTGGCGGCGGGCTTTCTGCTCTGGGCCTTCCAACGCGCCTTCCTGGGGCCCTGCCCGGCGGGCCAGGCCCCGGTGGAGCGCCTGGGCCTGGCGGAGTGGCTGGTCTCCGGGGCCGTCATCGCCGTCCTCCTGGGGGTGGGTTTCTACTCCCATCCCTGGCTGGAGTTGATCGATGTGCCCCTGGCGACCTTGAGCGCCCACTATGCCCAGCCCTGAAGCCGATGATCGGCCGCGGCTGGCCCTGACACCACGCTCGCCACCGCGGCGCCGGTTGCCAGGCGTCCCGGGCCCCGGGGGTGTCTTTATCGTCCCGCCGAGCGATACCCTCCCGGCGCTTGAGCCCTAACCATGCCTGATACCCCGAGCCTCCTGTCCCACTGGCCCCTCTTGAGCTGGATGTTACTGACCCCCCTCGTCGGGGCCTTGGTGGTCTGGCTGGTGCCAGGGGCGCGCCTGTCGCGCTGGGTCCAGCCCGGCAGTCTGCTGATTGCGCTGGGTTTTTCCCTGGCCGTTGTCTGGCGTTTCAATCCCGCCGAGGCGGGCTTCCAGTTGGTGGAGGAGACGACCTGGATTCCGAGCCTGAACGTCCATTACCTGATTGGCATGGATGGTATTTCGGTTCTTTTCCCCCCCTTGACCCTCCTGCTCTTTCTGGGAACCAACCTCGCCTCCTGGACCGGCGTACGCACCCTGCGCCGCCTCCACGATAGCCTCATGCTCCTGCTGGCCAGCGCCATGTTGGGTATTTTCTGCGCCCTGGACCTGATGTTCTTCTTCCTCTGTTGGGAAATGACCCTAATCCCCATCTATTTTCTCATTAGCCTCTGGGGACCGGGCCCCCACCGGCGTTACGCGGCGGTCAAGTACAGTCTCTTCATGTTGGCGGGAGGGGTGCCCCTACTGTTCGGCTTCATCCTGCTAGCCTTCAATCATGCCGAGGTCACCGGGGCCGGGGTTCCGGCGGGGCTGAGTTGGGATTATCGGGAATTGCTGGCGACACCCCTGGCCCAGGGCCTGGAGACCAGCGTATTCCTGCTCCTGTTGGCCGGGTTCGCGGTCAAGACCCCCGTCTTCCCCCTGCATACCTGGCTGCCCGTGGTGGCGATGGAGGGTCCAGCCGCCGTGGCGGCCCTGATCACCGGCCTCAAGGTGGGGGCCTATGGCCTGATTCGGTTCGCCTTGCCCCTGGCGCCCGGCGCGGCCCAGGAATTCCACTGGCTGCTCGCTGGTCTGGGAACGGTCGGCCTCCTTTATGGTGCCCTGGCGGCCATGGGCCAGACCAACCTGCGCCGCCTGCTGGCCTATGCCTCCCTGAGCCATGTCGGTCTGGTGCTGCTGGGGATTGCCTCCCTGAGCGAGCCAGGGGTCCAGGGGGCCCTGTTCCAGCTCCTCAACTTCACCCTGGTCGCGGGCGGTCTCTTTCTGCTGACTCGTTTCCTGAATCTGCGCCTGGGGTCCACCGATCTGATCAGCCTCGGTGGCGTGGCCCGTTCCATGCCCCTGCTGGCCGCCTTCTACTTTTTTCTATCCCTGGCATCGCTGGGGGTACCCGGTACCTCCGGCTTCCCGGCGGAGTTCCTCATCCTGGTGAGCGCGCTGCAAAACCACACCGGCGCGGGGCTCGCCGCCCTCCTGGCCATGGTGCTGGGGGCGGCCTATGTCCTCGACGGCTATCGGCGCACCTTCTTCGGTCCCTTGGGCAACCGCGCCATCGCGGCTGCTGCCGATCTGCGCCCCCGGGAACTCCTGGTGGCCATCGCCTTCAGCCTGCCCATCCTGGCCGCCGGCCTCTATCCCGCTGGGGTGTTGGACACCTTGAGCGCCTCCACCAGCCAATGGGTGGAGCGGTTCGCGACCCGGGCGCCTTGAGGGCTCAGGTCCGCCAGAAGGCCGGCGTCAGCAGCACCAGTAGGGTGAAAAGCTCCAGCCGGCCGAGGAGCATGGCAAAGCAGAGTATCCACTTGGCGGTGGTGCCGAGGTCGGCAAAGTGGGCACCGACATCGCCCAGGCCGGGACCCAGGTTGTTGATGCTGGCGGCGACGGCGGAGAAGGCGGTGGTGAGGTCCAGACCGGTGGCGGCCAAGGCCAGGTACATGAGGGTGAAGCTGGCGACATAGAGGGAAAAGAAACCCCAGACGGCATCGACCACCCGGTGGTTGACGCTCCGCCCGCCGACCCTGACCGGGATCTGGGCGTTGGGGTGGATGAGGCGTTCGATCTCACGCAGGCCCTGCTTGATGAGGAGCAGAAAGCGAATGACCTTGATGCCGCCACCCGTGCTGCCGGCACAGCCGCCGACAAAGCTGCTGAAGATCAGCAAAATGCCCAGGAAGGCGGGCCAGTCATAAAAGGCGGTCGTGGTGAAGCCGGTGGTGGTGGCGATGGAAACGGTGTGGAACAGGCCATGAGTCAAGGAGTCGTACCCGCCGGCATAGGTGCCTGACAGATAGAGGCCGAGGCAAACGACGGCGGTCGTGGCCCCCATGAAGGCCAGATAAAAGCGGAATTCGCTGTCCAGCCAGTAGCTCTGGAGATTTTTTCGATTCCAGGCAATAAAATGCAGCGCGAAATTCATGCCAGAGACCAGCATGAAGATGACGGCGATCATCTCGATCAGATCGCTGTTGAAATAGCCGATGCTGGCGTCATGGGTGGAAAAGCCACCGATGGCGACGGTGGCGAAGGCATGGCCGATGGCGTCAAAGGGGGTCATGCCCGCCAGCCAGTAGGCCAGACCACAGGCAATGGTCAGCCCTAGGTAGATATACCAGAGGGCCTTGGCGGTCTCGGTGATGCGGGGCGTTAGCTTGCTGTCCTTCATGGGCCCAGGCGTCTCCGCCCGGTACAACTGCATGCCGCCGATACCGAGCACGGGCAGGATGGCGACCGCCAGGACTATGATGCCCATGCCGCCCAGCCATTGGAGTTGCTGGCGATAATAGAGGATGGACGGTGGCAGGTCGTCGAGGCCGACGATAACCGTCGCCCCGGTCGTGGTCAGGCCGGAGATGGACTCGAAGACGGCGTCCGTGACGGAAAGGTGAGGTTCATCCGACAGGATGAAGGGCAGGGCGCCGGACAGCCCCAGCACGGTCCAGAACAAGACCACCACCATGAAGCCGTCCCGCAGCTTGAGTTCCTCGTGGCGCCTCCAAACAGGCAGCCAGATCACGGCGCCCAGGCCGAGGAGGAGGACGAGGGCGCCGAGGAAGGGCTGGGCCGTGCCGTCCTGATAGAGATGGGACACCAGTAGTGGCGGCAACATGGTCAGGCTGAACAGCATCAGCAGCAGCCCCAGGACCTTCTGGACGGCGAAGGGCTTCATGTTGCCCCGCCACCGCCCGCGGCCAGACCCCGGGAGCTCGGTTCCAACCCCGAGGCCATCACAGGAAGGTCACCGGCACCTGGAACAGCTTCCCGACCTCGGCCACCCGGCGCTTGTCCTGGAGGAAGAGGATGACGTGATCCTCGGCCTGGATGACGGTGTCATGATGGGCCATGAGGACCTCCTCGCCCCGGACGATAGCGCCAATGGTCGTCCCGGCCGGGAGTTTGATCTGGTCGATGGACCGACCGATGACCTTGCTCAGTTTGGCATCGCCATGAGCGATAGCCTCAATGGCCTCGGCCGCGCCGCGCCGCAGGGAATGCACCGCCACCACGTCCCCCCGGCGCACATGCTTGAGCAGACTACCGATGGTCGCCTGCTGGGGCGAAATGACGATGTCAATGCCGCCGCTTTGCATCAGATCCACGTAGGCCGGACGGTTGATGAGGGCCATGACCTTGCGCGCCCCCAGCCGCTTGGCCAACAGGGCGGAGAGGATATTGTCCTCGTCGTCGTTGGTGACGGCGCAGAAGACGTCGGTATCCTCGATATTCTCTTCTCGCAGCAGGTTTTCGTCGGCGGCGTCGCCATGGAGGACGATGGTCCGCTCCAGGGTTTCGGCAATCTGCTTGCTGCGGGTCAGGTCGCGCTCGATGACCTTGACCCGAAAATCGTTCTCGGTGGCACGGGCGAGCCGGGTGCCGATGTTGCCACCACCCGCGAAGATGAGGCGCTTATAAGGCTTTTCCAACTGCTGCAGTTCGCCCATGACGGCGCGAATATGGGCCGGGGCGGCGACGAAGAAGACCTCGTCGTTGGCCTCGATGACCGTGTCGCCCGTCGGCTCCAGGGCCCTGTCCTGGCGGTAGATGGCCGCGACCCGGGCCTCTACCCCGGGCATGTGTTCGTAAAGGGCGCGTAGGGCGTGGCCTATCAGGGGGCCACCCTCGTAGGCCCGTACCGCCACCAGCCGCACCCGCCCGCCCGCGAAGTCCAGCACCTGGAGGCTGCCAGGGTGCTCCAACAGCCGCAGAATATATTGGGTGACGAGTTGCTCCGGACTGATGCACACATTGATGGGCAGGGCACCGGGGGCAAAAAGTTCCGGATGTTCTAGAAAACCAGGGGAACGGACCCGCGCGATGCGGGTGGGGGTGTGAAAGAGGGTATAGGCGACCTGGCAGGCGACCATGTTGGTCTCGTCGCTATTAGTGACCGCCAGGATGATATGGGCGTCCTCCGCCCCTGCCCGCTGCAGCACGTCGGGATGGGCGCCATGCCCCAATACCGTTCTAAGATCGAAGCGGTCCTGGAGTTCCCGGAGTATCTCGGGATCGCAATCCACGACCGTGATGTCGTTGGCCTCGCCGGCCAGGTTCGCCGCCACGGACCGGCCCACCTGACCACCGCCCAGGATGATGATCTTCATGGTTAACGCCGCTCCTTGATCTCGATTCCCAGGGAGCGCAGCTTCCGGTAGAGGTGGGTGCGCTCCATGCCCGCCTCCTTGGCCATCTTGCTGACATTGCCGCCGTGTTTTTCGAGTTGGTATTCGAGATAGGTCTTTTCGAACTGTTCCCGGGCCTCGCGCAGGGGCTGATCGAAGGACATGAGACCCTCCAGGTTCGGCACCGGTGTGCTGGTGGCGGCCCCCAGGGTATTTTCGACCTCGTCCTGGGAGATCTCGTCGCCAGTCCCAAGGATGAGGACGCGCTGGACCAGGTTCTTGAGTTCGCGCACATTACCCGGCCAGGGGTAATTGCGCATGTAGTTCTGGGCGCCGACGCTGAACCGCCGGTAGGGCAGCTTTTCGTGGGTGGCGAAGTAATCCACGTAATAGTTGAGGAGTTCCGGAATATCCTCGTTGTGATCCCGCAGGGCGGGGACGCTCAGGGGCACGACGTTGAGGTGGTAGAAGAGATCCTCGCGGAAACGCCCGGCCCGCACCTCGTCCTCCAGGTTGTGCTGGGTGGCGGCAATGAGGCGCACGTCGATGTTGACCGGTTCGGTGCCGCCGACCCGCAGAAAGGAACCCGTGTCCAGGGCACCCAGCAACTGGCCCTGGACACCCTGGTCCATGTCCCCGACCTCGTCGAGGAGCAGGGTGC
>JBATOB010000071.1:0-8544 GCA_049290655.1 Chromatiaceae bacterium
TACCTCAAGGAGTACCGGCGGGTCAGCGACCTGATCGCCGCCCGCAAAGCCTACTTCGGGTTTTATAACCATGAGCGGCCGCATCAAAGCCTGGCGGGGGCCACCCCGGTCCAGGTCCATCGTGGCCTACCAGGCGCCCATCGTCGATGACCTGGGCGATGGAATTGGCCTCATCGCGGGCGGGGATGAGGATCACGGGGCGCTGCCCTTGGCCCCGGCTGACCCAAGCCCTGACGCCGCTCTCAAGTTGACCTCCCGGTGATCAGTTGCGGCTCTTGTCCACCAACTTGCCAGCCTTGATCCAGGGCATCATCTCGCGCAGGCGCTCGCCAACCTCCTCGATGGGGTGCTCCTGGCCAAGGCGGCGCAGGGCCTTGAGCTTGGGGGCGCCGGCCTGGTTTTCAAGGATGAATTCCTTGGCGAAGTCGCCGGACTGGATCTCGGTCAGGATGCGCCTCATCTCCGCCTTGGTCTGGTCGGTGACGATGCGCGGGCCGCGGGTCAGGTCGCCGTACTCGGCGGTGTTGGAGATGGAGTAGCGCATGTTGGCGATGCCGCCCTCGTAGATGAGGTCGACGATCAGCTTGACCTCGTGCAGGCACTCGAAGTAGGCCATCTCGGGAGCGTAGCCGGCCTCCACCAGGGTCTCGAAGCCGCTCTGGATCAGGGAGGTCAGGCCGCCACAGAGGACCACCTGCTCACCAAAGAGGTCCGTCTCGCACTCCTCGCGGAAGTTGGTCTCGATGACACCGGCGCGGCCACCGCCGTTGGCCGAGGCATAGGCTAGGGCGATGTCGCGGGCCTGGCCGGTGGCGTCCTGATGGACGGCGATCAGGCTCGGGACGCCGCCGCCCTGGGTGTAGGTGGAGCGCACCAGGTGACCGGGGCCCTTGGGGGCGATCATGATGACATCCAGGTCCTCGCGGGGCTCGATGGCGCCGAAGTGGATGTTGAAGCCATGGGCGAAGGCCAGGGCAGCGCCGGGCTTGATGTGGGGGGCTATGTCCTCGCGGTAGAGGCGGGCCTGGTGCTCGTCCGGGGCCAGGACCATGACCACATCGGCGGCGGCGACGGCCTCGGCGATGGGCTTGACATCGAGGCCGGCGTGGGCGGCCTTGACCGCCGAGGCGGAGCCGGGGCGCAGGCCGACGATGACGGCGACGCCGGAGTCCTTGAGGTTGTTGGCATGGGCATGGCCCTGGGAGCCGTAGCCGATGATGGCGACCTGGCGGGACTGGATGAGGGAGAGGTCGGCGTCTTTGTCGTAGTAAACGTTGATGGCCATGGGATTAACCTGAGTGGGTACCGGCCCTGGGCCGGAGTGATTGTTCTGAAACGAATATTCGAAAAGAAGGCCTCGGGATGCCTGGGTCTGAGGCTTGAGGGGCCAAATGGGCACGGCCCCCTGCCTTCTCGGCCCGCGATACCGGCCTAGAGGGTGAGCCCTTTCTCCCCCCGGGCGATGCCGGTGGGTCCGGAACGCACCACCTCCACCACCAGGCCCTCGGGCACGGCCTGGATGAAGGCATCGAGCTTCTGGGAGGTGCCGGTAAGCTCCACCACATAGCTAGTCTCGGTAACATCGATGATTTTGGCGCGGAAGATATCCGTCAGACGCTTGAGTTCCTCGCGCCCCTCCTTTACCGCCCGCACCTTGATGAGCATCATCTCGCGCTCGATATGCCGGCCCTCGGTGAGGTCGAGGAGCTTGACGGTATCGACCAGCTTGTTGAGCTGCTTTTTGATCTGCTCGATGATCTCCTCGCTGCCGGTGGTGACCAGGGTCATGCGCGACAGGGTGGGATCATCCGTGGGGGCCACGGTCAGGGACTCGATGTTGTAGCCGCGGGCGGAGAAGAGCCCGGACACCCGGGACAGAGCGCCGGCCTCGTTTTCCAGCAGGACGGAAATAATGTGTCTCATGTCAGGCGAGCTCCCTTTCTGGCGAGAGGTGCATCTCGTGATGGCCCTTGCCCGCCTCGATCATGGGGTAAACGTTCTCGGCGGGATCCACCACGATATCCATGAAGACAAAGCGATCCTTCATGGCGAAGGCCTCGCGCATGGCGCCCTCCAGGTCCCCCGGCTGTTCCACCCGCATCCCGACGTGGCCAAAGCTCTCGCTGAGCTTGACGAAGTCCGGCAGGGCATCGACGTAGGAGTGGGAGTAGCGGCTCTCGTAGAAGAACTCCTGCCACTGGCGCACCATGCCCATGTAGCCGTTGTTGAGCAAAATGACCTTGATGGGCAGGTCATACTGCTTGCAGGTCGCCATCTCCTGGATACACATGAGGATGCTGGCCTCGCCGGAGACGCAGGCCACGGTGGCGTCGGGAAAGGCAAGCTGGACGCCCATGGCCGCCGGCAGGCCGAAGCCCATGGTGCCCAGACCGCCGGAGTTGATCCAGCGCCGGGGCTCGTCGAAGGGGTAGAACTGGGCGGCGAACATCTGGTGCTGGCCCACGTCCGAGGTCAGGTAGAGACCCCCCTCGGTGACCTTGTAGAGGGTCTCGACGGCGAACTGGGGCTTGATGAGGGGGCTGTGACGATCGTAGGCCAGACATTTGACCCCACGCCACTCCTCGATTTGCCGCCACCATTCCGCCAGGGCCACCGGGTCCGGTCCCTGCTTATGCTCCCGGAGCAGGCGCGCCATGTCCGCCAGGACGCTGCCTACCGGGCCGACGATGGGGATATCCACCCGGACATTCTTGGAGATGGACGAGGGGTCCACGTCCAGGTGAATGATGGTGGCGTGGGGGCAAAATTGCTCGATCTTGCCGGTGACGCGGTCATCGAACCGAGCGCCGATGGCGAACAGGACATCCGTCTCGTGCATCGCCATGTTGGCCTCGTAGGTGCCGTGCATGCCGAGCATGCCCAGGAACCTGGGGTCCGTCATGGGGAAGGCCCCCAGCCCCATGAGGGTACTGGTGATGGGGAAACCCGTCTTCTCGACCAGGTCGCGCAGGGCCTGGGAGGCCTCGCCCAGGATGACGCCACCGCCGGTATAGAGCACCGGCCGCCTGGCCTGGAGTAGGACGTCCACCGCCTTCTTGATCTGCCCCGGGTGCCCCTTCAGCGCCGGGCTGTAGGAGCGCAGCTTGATGTCCTTGGGGTAGCGGTAGGGGATCTTGATGTTGGGGTCGGTGACATCCTTGGGGATGTCCACCAGCACCGGCCCCGGCCGGCCGGAGGTGGCGATGTAGAAGGCCTTGCGGATGGTCAGCGCCAGGTCGTGCACATCCTTGACCAGGTAGTTGTGCTTGACGCAGGGGCGGGTGATGCCGACCGTGTCCACCTCCTGAAAGGCGTCACTGCCGATCACGGGGGTCGGCACCTGCCCCGACAGGATCACCATGGGGATAGAGTCCATGTAGGCGGTGGCGATGCCGGTGACGGCATTGGTGGCGCCCGGTCCGGAGGTCACCAGGGCGACGCCACAGCGGCCGGTGGCGCGGGCGTAGCCATCGGCGCCATGGGTGGCGGCCTGCTCGTGACGGACCAGGATGTGCTTGACCTTGTCCTGCTTGAACAAGGCATCGTAGGTATGAAGGACCGCGCCCCCGGGGTACCCGAAGACATACTCCACGCCCTCATCGATCAGTGCCTGAACGATGATCTCGGCTCCACTCAGTTCCAATTCAGATAACCTCCATCTGTCCGACCACCCCGGGAAGGCCCTTCTTGCCGCCCTGCCCCCGGTACGCGCGGCGAGACAGAAAAGTGGGAGATGTATAAAGGGTGGAAAAGCTACAGGATAGGACCCGGATCGGTCAAGGACGGCGTGTCGATTGGCGGCCTGTCAATCCGGAAAATCCCGGCTTGGTCCGGCGGGGCTTGTCCCGCTGGGGGCGGCTCCCTACAATGAGGCTCTTTTTCGCCGGGCCCCTCCCATGCGCACATCTCGGTTCCCCCTGCAGACCCTCAAGGAGACCCCCGCGGACGCGGAGGTGGCCAGCCACCGGTTGATGCTGCGGGCGGGCATGATCCGCAAGCTGGCGGCGGGGCTCTATACCTGGCTACCCTTGGGGCTGCGGGTCCTGCGCAAGGTGGAGCGGATTGTCCGGGAGGAGATGGACCGGGCCGGGGCCCTGGAGGTCCTGATGCCGGCGGTACAGCCGGCGGAGCTATGGCAGGAGTCCGGGCGCTGGGAGCAGTACGGTCCCGAGCTGTTGCGCATCAAGGACCGCCACCAGCGGGAATTCTGCTTCGGCCCCACCCACGAGGAGATCATCACCGACCTGGCGCGCCGGGAACTGCGCAGCTACAAGCAGTTACCGGTGAATTACTACCAGATCCAGACCAAGTTCCGCGACGAGATCCGGCCCCGCTTCGGGGTCATGCGGGCGCGGGAGTTCCTCATGAAGGACGCCTATTCCTTCCACCTGGACCGGAACTCCCTGGCCGAGACCTATCAGGTGATGCACACGACCTACAGCCGCATCTTCCAGCGCTGCGGCCTGGATTTCCGGCCCGTGCAGGCGGATACGGGCGCCATCGGCGGCCAGGCCTCCCACGAATTTCATGTCCTGGCGGATGCCGGCGAGGATGCTATCGCCTTCTCCACGGTGAGCGACTATGCCGCCAACATCGAGTTGGCGGAGGCTCTGCCCCTGGCGTCCAGCCTGCCCGCGCCCACTCTGGAGAAGCGCCTGGTCGCCACCCCCGGGACCAGGACCATCCAGGAACTGGTGGACCAGTTCGACCAGCCCATCGCGCACACGGTCAAGACCCTGGTGGTGGCCGCGGCCGAGGGCAGTGGCGCCAAGCTGGTGGCCCTGCTGGTGCGGGGCGATCACGAACTCAACCCCATCAAGGCCGAGAAGCTGCCCCAGGTAGCCGTGCCACTGCGGATGGCGACGGAGGAGGAGATCCGCGCCGCCCTGGGCGCCGGCCCCGGCTCCCTGGGCCCCCTGGGCCTGCCCATCCCCTGCGTGGCCGATCGCACCGTGGCGGTCACCGCCGATTTCAGCGCCGGGGCCAACCGGGACGGCCATCACTGGTTCGGCCTCAACTGGGGGCGCGACCTGCCCCTGCCCGAGGTGGCGGACCTGCGCAGTGTCGTCGAGGGTGATCCCAGCCCGGACGGCCAGGGCCAGATCACCATCGCCCGCGGCATCGAGGTCGGCCATATCTTCCAGCTTGGACAGAAATACAGCGCGGCCCTCAAGGCCACCGTCCTGGACGAGGACGGACGCGCCCTGACCCTGGAGATGGGCTGCTACGGCATCGGCGTGTCGCGGGTGGTGGCCGCCGCCATCGAGCAACACCACGACGAGCGCGGCATCATCTGGCCTGGGCCCATCGCCCCCTTCCAGGTTGCCCTGCTGCCCATGAAGCTCGCCAAATCCTACCGGGTGCGCGAGGCCACCGAAGTCCTCTACCAGGAACTGACCGCCGCCGGCATCGAGGTCCTCCTCGACGACCGGGACGAACGCCCCGGCTTCATGTTCGCGGACATGGAACTCATCGGCATCCCCCATCGCCTGGTCGTTGGCGACAAGGGGCTGGACCAGGGCCTGCTGGAATACAAGGGCCGCCGGGACGCGGAGATGACCCTGGTGCCCATCGGCGAGGTCCTGGGCTTCCTGCGCGAACGCCTCTCGATGGCCGCGGCCTGACCCGCGACCAGATTTTTCAGGGCCGCCGCCCAAGGCAAGGCGGACCTGAAAGGCCTCCTTATTTCCAGCCCCCGATCCGATCCTCACCCCCGGCCGCCCCTCGTCATGCCAGGGAGCGGCATAACCTTAGGAAATCCTTGCCATGCGACAGGAAGCCTTCAGCTACGACCAGCTACTGCAATGCGGTCGCGGTGAAATGTTTGGCCCAGGCAATGCCCAACTGCCGACGCCCAACATGCTCATGCTGGACCGCATCGTCAAGATCAGTGACGAGGGCGGGGCCTTTGGCAAGGGCGAGATCCTCGCCGAACTGGATATCCGTCCGGATCTCTGGTTTTTTGGCTGCCACTTCCCCGGCGACCCGGTCATGCCCGGCTGCCTGGGCCTGGACGCCACCTGGCAATTGGTCGGTTTCTTTCTGGGCTGGATCGGGAACCCGGGCCGGGGCCGCGCCCTGGGTGTCGGCGAGGTCAAGTTCACGGGCCAGGTGCTGCCCACGGCCCAAAAAATCACCTATCAGATTGATATGAAACGCATCATCAGCCGCAAGCTGGTCCTCGGCATCGCCGATGGCAGCGTCAAGGTGGACGGCCGGGAGATTTACACCATGAAGGACCTTCGGGTGGGGCTCTTCACCTCCACCGAAGGCTTTTGACGGGCGGCCCTGCCAGCAACCGCCACGGGGCGGGGTCTCAGCTCTTGCCGTCCTTGATCATGGTCGCGAGGCGCTTGGGGGGGACATAGCCCGGCACCATCTCGCCGCTTTCGAGGATGATGGCGGGGGTGCCGGAGACGCCCAGCTTTGCGCCAAGCTCCATTTGCTCCTTGACCGGGTTATCGCACTTCTTGTCCGGGATATTCTTGCCGGCCTTAGCGTCCGTGAGGGCGGCCTTGCGATCATCGGCGCACCAGACGGAGATGGCCTTGTCGAAGGAGGGGGTGCCTACCCCTGAGCGGGGAAAGAAGAGATAGCGGACCTTGATGCCCTCGGCGAGGTAGCCGTCTATCTCGCCATGCAGCTTGCGGCAGTAGCCGCAGTCGATGTCCGTGAAGACCGTTATAGTGTGGTCGGCCTTGCCCGGGGGCGAGAAGATGATCATCTTGTCTTCGCCCAGCTTGTTGACGGCCGCCACCCGCTCCTTGGCCTCCTTCTTGCGCGCCTCCGCCAGACGCGGCGAGGTCTCCGTCAAGTCCTCCTTGCTGACCAGATCAATCATGCGGCCCTGGACCATGTAACGGCCGTCCTTGCTGACGTAGATGACGTCTGAACCCACCAGCACCTCGAACAGGCCCGGCACCGGCGTCTCGTGGACGCTATCGACCTCGTACTCCGGCAGTATCTTGGCCAGGCTCTTCTTGATGGCGGCGGCATCCGCCAGGGCCTGAGCCGATAACAGGGCCAGCATGGCCCCCGCAAGCCCCATCTTGATCATCACATTCATACGTTAACCTCAATCTCTGAAATTGGTGAATTTGAGGGGCAAGCCCCAATCGCCCTCGCGCAGATGCGCGATGGCCTCCTGCAGGTCATCGCGGTTCTTACCCGACACCCGTAACTGCTCGCCCTGAATCTGGGCCTGGACCTTGAGCTTGGCCGCCTTGAGGGCCTTGATCATGCTCTTGGCCGTTTCGGTATCGATCCCTTGCTTCAGGCCCACCTCCTGACGCGCCGCGCTCAGGCTGGTCGTGGGGTCCTTGAGGTCGAGGCTTCCGATATCGACTCCGCGTTTGACCAACTTCTGGCGCAAAATATCCATCATCTGCCGCAACTGGAAATCCCGCTCCGAGGCCAGCTTGATGACATCGCCGGCCAACTCGAAACTTGCCTTGATACCCTTGAAATCGAATCGGGTCCCCACCTCGCGGTTGGCCTGATCCACCGCATTGCGGACCTCCTGCAGGTCCACCTCCGAAACCACATCGAAAGACGGCATAACGATCTTTTCTCCCGTACCCGACTGCTGAAGCCTGGCTACATTAGAGCAAGGCCTGCGGCAATGCCAGTCTTAGCCCCGCGGATGGTGCTTGGCGTGGAGCTGCTTGAGCCGTTCCCGGGCGACGTGGGTGTAGATCTGGGTGGTGGAGAGGTCGCTGTGGCCGAGCAGCATCTGCACCACCCGCAGGTCAGCACCGTGGTTGAGTAGATGGGTGGCGAAGGCGTGACGCAGGGTGTGGGGTGACAGCTCCTTCTGGATGCCGGCGGTAAGGGCGTGGCGCTTGATGAGTTGCCAGAAGGCCTGGCGGGTCATGTGGTCGCTGCGTTGGGTGGGAAAGAGAAAGTCGCTGAGCCGGCCGCCCAACAGATCCTGGCGCGGACCTCGGGTAAAATCCGCCAGCCAGGCGATGGCTTCCTCGCCCAAGGGCACCAGGCGTTCCTTGCCCCCCTTCCCCAACACCCGCACCAGGCCCTGATTGAGACTGACTTCCCCCGGCTTGAGATCGACCAGTTCGGAAACCCGCAGCCCAGTGGCGTAGAGGACCTCTAGCATGGTGCGGTCGCGATGACCTCGGGGATCCTGGGTATCCGGGGCCCCCAGCAGCCGCTCCACCTCCGCCTCCGTCAGGATTCGGGGCAGGGGGCGACCGAGCCGGGGGGCATCCACTCGGGCGCTGGGGTCCTCGCGCAGGGTGCCGATGCGCAGCAGGTACTGGTAAAACTGGCGCAGGCAGGACAAGCGCCGCGCCGCCGAGCGCGGTTTGAGCCCTTGCTGCGATAGCCGGGCCAGATAATCGAGCACCTCCAGCCGCGTCGCCCCCGCCAGGCCCAGGCCGCGCTCCGCAGCCAGCCAGGCGCCAAAGGCCCGCAGATCGGACTGGTAGGCCGCCAGGGTATTGGGGCTCAGCCCCCGCTCCATCCAGAGGGCATCGGCGAAGCCTTCGACAAGGCTATCCGGAGCGGCCGGGGCCACCTTCACCCCTC
>JBATOB010000072.1:0-5875 GCA_049290655.1 Chromatiaceae bacterium
GGCTGGCGCGACGCAGATGCGCGGGCAGGTCGCCGACCTCGGCGCGGGACAGGGGGGCCTGGGCGCTGGCGCGCCGGCCGGGGCGGGAGATTTCCTGGATCAGCATCTTTGGGTCCGGGATAGGACAGGGCAGGGGGCAAGCCGGCTTGGCCACCCTGAGTTTATCTGCAAGCTTGGCTTTACCCCCTGAAGAGGGTCAGGCCCGAGGGCGCGGTCACGGGCCGACATCCGTGCCGCGCGCACCCGGCGCGGCTTATTTCGGCGCCGGGATCGCGTCCAGCTAGGGCCATGCAAGCCAGGGATCAGCTCAGGGCCGCCATGGCCGCGTCGTAATCCGGTTCCTGGGTGATCTCGGGCACCAGTTGCGTGTAGACGACCTGGTTGTTCGCATCCAGCACGACCACGGCGCGGGCCGTGATGCCCGCCAGGGGGCCGTCGTTGATGAGGACGCCGTAGTCCTTGGCGAAGTTGCGGGAACGCATCATGGATAGGTTGATGACGTTGGTGATGCCCTCGGCGCCGCAGAAGCGGCCGGAGGCAAAGGGCAGATCGGCGGAGATGACCAGGGCGACGGCGTCGGCGCGGCCGGCCATCATCTCGTTGAACTTCTTGGTGGATGCGGCGCAGACGCCGGTGTCCAGACTGGGCACGATATTGAGCAACTTCTTCTTGCCCGCATAGGTGGCCATGGTGACATCGCTCAGGTCACCCGCGGTGAGGGAAAAGTCCGGAGCGCTGGAGCCGACGGCGGGCAGATCGCCGGAGAGTTGGACGGGGTTGCCTTGAAGGGCGGTTTGGGCCATTGCGGGTCTCCTGGGGTTGGTGAAGGTTCGGAACCCGGCCCCTGGCGGTGGTGCGCCGGGCGGGCTTCCTGGGGATTAAGGGGAAAAGATCAAAATTTGGGTTCAACCGGGCAGCGGGCCTGGCTGCGTGTCGCGATGACGCGCGCCAGTTTGGTGGCGTAGGCCGCGATATCCTCGTCCGCGCGTAACTCGGTGGCGCAGATTAGGATCGCTGGGCCTAGTTCGGGGTAATCCGTCGCCAGGTCGTAGCCACCCAGGATGTTATGCGCGGCGAGGGAGCGTAGCACATCCGCCGCGGGCGCGGGCAGCCGCAGGGCCTGCTCGTGAAAGCAGGGGCGAGTGAAGATAGGCTCCACGCCGGGGGTCGCGCACAGGCTGGCGGACAGCCGACGGGTATTGGCATGACAGGCGGCGGCGACCCGCCCCAACCCCTCCGCCCCCAGCAGGGCCAGGTGGATGGTCGCGGCGGTGACTAACAGGCCCTGGTTGGTGCAGATGTTGGAGGTGGCGCGGGAGCGGCGGATGTGCTGCTCCCGGGCCTGCAAGGTGAGGGTGAAGCCCGGTTTGCCGTCCAGGTCCAGGGTACGGCCGGCGATACGCCCCGGCAATTGTCGCATCAGGGCCTCCTTGCAACAGAGGAAACCGGCATAGGGTCCCCCCGAGGCCAGAGGCATGCCCAGGGGCTGGGCCTCGCCACAGGCGATATCCGCGCCTTGTTGGCCCCATTCCCCCGGCGGCGACAGCAGGGCCAGGGCGACCGGATTGACGACGCCGATGACCAGGGCGCCATGGGCATGAGCCCAATCGGTCAGGAGGTCGACCTCTTCCAGGACGCCGAAAAAATTGGGCTGGGGAATCACCAGGGCGGCGAAGGGTTCCGCGGCGAAGGGCGCCAGGGTCTCCAGGGTCAGGTGTCCCCCGGCGGGGTCGAAGGGCACCTCTACCAGTTCGATATCCTGCTGGCCGACGATGGCCCGCGCCACGGCCCGATAGCGCGGATGCAGGCCGCGTGGCACCAGGACGCGCCGGGCCTTGCCGTGCCGATTGGCGCGCACCCCCATGAGGATGGCCTCCGCCAGGGCCGAGGCCCCGTCGTACAGGGAGGCGTTGGAGACATCCAGGGCGGTCAGGGCCGTCATCATGGACTGGAATTCGTAAAGGATCTGCAGGGTGCCCTGGCTGGCCTCGGCCTGATAGGGCGTGTAGGCGCTGTAGAGTTCACCGCGCGCGACCAGTTGCCAGACCACGGCCGGGATGTGGTGGTCATAGGCGCCGGCACCGATGAAGCAGAGCGGCTGGCCGTCCGCCCGCGCCCGCGCCACCATCAGGCGACCGACCTCCATCTCCGGCAGGGCCTCGGGGATGCCCTTCAGCTCGCCCGCCCGCAGGGCGGCGGGAATCTCGTCGAAGAGGTCATCGATGTCCTCGACCCCGATGACCGCCAGCATGGCCGCCACCTGATCGGGGGTGTGGGGGATAAATGGCATGGGCGGCGCTCGGGCTTACTCGTCATCCAGGCAGCGGGCGTAGGCATCCGGGTCCAGCAGGCCAGCAAAGGCGCTGGCGTCCGCCGGGACCAGTTTGAAGATCCAGCCCTCGCCATAGGGGTCTTCGTTGATGCGTTCCGGGGCGTCGGCCAGGGCGCCGTTGACCTCCACCACGGTGCCTGCCAGGGGACTGAAGATGTCCGAGGCGGCCTTGACGGATTCGATCACGGCGCAGGCCTCGCCCGCGGCGACCTCTCGTCCCTGCTCCGGCACCTCGACGAAGACCAGATCCCCCAAGGCCTCCTGGGCATGGTCGGTAATGCCGACGGTCAGGGTGCCGTCGCCATTGTCCCGGGTCCATTCGTGATCCTTGGTGTATCTCAGCTCGCTGGGCACTTGGCTCATGGGGGTCTCCTCCTAATTTAGTTGCCTGCCGATGAGGGACCATGGGTCCCGGCCTGGCGATTTTAATCCAAGTCGATGCGAATCGTACCCTGGCGCGCGAAGGGCGGCTTGACTAGCCGGGCCGCCGTCGGTTTGCCGCGAATATCCACCTCGCACGGGTCGCCGCTGGCCAATTCAATGTCGGGTCCCAGGCGCGCCAGGGCGATGGAACGCCGCAAGGTCGGCGCGTAACCGCCCGAGGTGGTGATCCCGACCTCCTTGCCGGCGACCAGCACCTTCTGATGGGCGCGCAGGACGCCCGGCCCGGTGAGCAGCAGGCCGACCAGGTGGCTCAATCCGCCCGCGGTCCGGAGCGCCTCCAGGGCCTCGCGGCCGATGAAATCCCGGTCGGCGGGCTCCCAGGCCAGGGTCCAGTCCAGCCCCGATTCCAGGGGGTTGGTGTCCTCGTCCATGTCCTGGCCGTAGAGGTTCATTCCTGCCTCCAGGCGTAGGGTATCGCGCGCCCCCAGGCCACAGGGGACCACGCCCCCCGCCACCAGGGCCCGCCAGAGGCACGCCGCCTGGTCCGCCGGGAGCAGGATTTCGAAGCCGTCCTCGCCCGTGTAGCCGGTGCGGGCAACGAACCAGTCCCGGTCGCCGACGCCAAAAAAGGGCCGCAGGTCCAGTGCGGGTTCCCGCAGTTCCAGTAGTAGATGAGGGGCCGCCCGCCGTCGCGCCTCGGGTCCCTGAATCGCGATCATGGCCAGGTCCGTCCGGGGCTGGATGGCGACGTCCTGGCCCTGGGCCTGGGTCCGCATCCAGGCGAGGTCCTTGTCCGCGGTCGCCGCGTTGACCACCACCCGGTAGCTCTCCGGCCCCCGGAAATAGACGATGAGATCGTCCAGGACACCACCGCGCTCGCTCAGCATGCAGCTATAGAGGGCCTTGCCCGGCTCCCGCAGCCGCGCCACGTCATTGGCCAGCAGCCGGCGCAGCAGGTCCCGCGCCCGGTTGCCGGTGATATCAAGGGTCCGCATGTGGCTGACATCGAATATCCCCGCCCGGGACCGCACCGCCAGATGCTCCTCGATCTGGGAACCATAGTGCAGCGGCATGTCCCAGCCGCCGAAGGGTACGATCCGCGCGCCCAGGCGCGCGTGTTCCGCGAAAAGGGGGGTGCGATGACCCATGGGGTTTCTCCAGCTTGGCAATGGTGACAAAGGATGCCGTCAGAAGCCTAAAAAGGAAAGGGGCGGGACACTAAGTCGTTCACGCTTTATCGCCGATCGGGAACCGGATTATCTCCCGGGCGGGTATAATCACCACCCTCTTTTGTTCTTAGCCAGATCGAGAACCCATGCGCTTGCAACCCGTGATCCTGTCCGGCGGCTCCGGCACCCGTCTCTGGCCCCTGTCGCGGGAGGCCTACCCCAAGCAGTTTCTGCCCCTGACCAGCGAGCACACCCTGCTGCAGGAGACGGTGCGGCGGCTGGATGGGCTCGATCGCGAGCATCCGCGTCTCGGCATCGGGGTCGCGGACGCCGTGGTGGTCTGCAACGAGGGGCATCGCTTCCTGGTCGCCGAGCAATTTCGCCTCATCCATCGGGAGCCGGCGGCGATCATCCTGGAGCCCGAGGGGCGGAACACCGCCCCGGCCCTCACGGCCGCGGCCCTGGTCGCCAGCCGCGAGGGCCAGGACCCGGTGCTCTTGGTCATGCCGGCGGATCACACCATGCGCGACGAGGCGGGCTTCCGCCAGGTGGTGGCGGATGGCTTCACCCTGGCCGCCCAGGGGCATGTGGTGACCTTCGGCATAGTCCCAACCAAGCCGGAGACCGGCTATGGCTACATCCGCCAGGGCGATGCCATCTCGACGCCGGACCTGTCGGGGTCCGCTTTTGGTTTGCGTGCCTTCGTCGAGAAGCCGGACGCGGAGACGGCCCTGGCCTACCTGGAAACCGGCGACTATTTTTGGAACAGCGGCCTCTTCATGATGAGGGCCTCGGTGTGGTTAAGCCTGATCCACCAATTCCGGCCCGACATCGCCGACGCCGCCGGACGCGCTGTCGCCCAGGGTGACAGCGACGGTACCTTCCTGCGGCTGGACCCGGATAACTTCCATGTCTGTCCCAGCGATTCCATCGACTATGCGGTCATGGAGCACCTGTCCGAGGAGAAGGCGGCGCCCGGCGCCTCGGCCCTGGTGTTGGCCCTGGCCGTGGGCTGGTCCGATGTCGGCGCCTGGTCGTCCCTTTGGGAGGTGCGCGATCAGGACGAAGAGGGCAATGTCCTGGATGGCGATACCTTTGTCCATAATGCCCACAACAACCTGCTGGTGGCCCGGCACCGCATGGTGGCCGTCATTGGGGTCGATGACCTGGTGGTGGTTGAGACCCCGGATGCCGTGCTGGTGGTCAGCAAGGAGCACGCCCAGGATGTCAAGGCCGTCACCCAGCATCTTCAGCGCGAGCAGCGGCGTGAGCTGCGTCATCATCAGCGTTCTCACCGCCCCTGGGGCGATTTCGAGTCCATCGACCAGGGCGAGCGTTACCAGGTCAAGCGTCTCACCGTGAAGCCCGGGGAGGCCTTGTCCCTGCAGATGCATCACCATCGCGCCGAGCACTGGATCGTGGTCTCCGGCACCGCCCGAGTGATCAACGAGGACCGTGTCTTCCTCCTGACCGAGAATCAGTCCACCTACATCCCCGTGGGCGCCAAGCACCGCCTGGAGAACCCCGGTTCCCTGCCCCTAGAGATCATCGAGGTCCAATCCGGCTCCTACCTGGGCGAGGACGACATCGTGCGTTTCGAGGATATCTACAAACGCAACTCCAAGGATTAGGGGCTAGCCAAGCGGGCAAGGTGGGAGCCTGGTCCTCGGGCGGCCCACGCGTCCCAGCCCCATCCATATCTCTTCCTCCGTTATTGCGAGTTCTGTCAACGCCATGGGTTTCAAATGCGGCATCGTGGGGCTGCCCAACGTGGGCAAGTCCACCCTCTTCAACGCTCTCACCAAGGCCGCTATCGCGGCCGAGAACTATCCCTTCTGCACCATTGATCCCAATGTCGGGGTCGTGCCCCTGCCAGACCCGCGGCTGGACGCCATCGCCGCCATCGTCAAGCCGAAGGCTATCCTCACCACCAGTATGCAGTTCGTCGATATCGCGGGTCTGGTGGCGGGGGCGAGCAAGGGCGAGGGGC
>JBATOB010000073.1:0-1752 GCA_049290655.1 Chromatiaceae bacterium
GGCAAGAAACGATCGACGGGTAATACCACGCTCTTCGGTCTTCACCTTGATTCCTCCTGAAACAGTCATCGCGAGGGTGCCCCCCGCCTCCGTGGGGACGACTGGCTAACGGCATCCGCTAACCCCCCAGACACCTGAGCGTCAGCGCTAAACGGCCTGTACCGAGGTTTGCCTCCGTTCTCTTCCAGGTCCTTTACACCTCGCTCGGTAAAAATCGACGACCGCCCCACGGCTGACCATGGGGTACTTACCTGATTGTGGTCAGCATCTTGCCAGGGAAGCCAGGCACCCTCTGATTTTGTCAGTCCGGTTTATTCGGCCAGGGGCCCTATGGCAAGGACAACATGAAAAGGTTCAGCAAAATTGCCCTTGCCTTTGCCTGCGGTATCGCAATAGGGTTTCTCGGGCTTTTGCCCGGGAAACCTGCCATCAATCAGGCACTGGCCGCCGAGTCGTCGGCCACTGACCAGGGCTTTTGTTTTTCCGAGGAGCTCAAGGCGCAGGAGACTGTTTAGATGGGCTGGCCGGTTGGCGACAATAAGACGGGAAAGTACTAATCCCTCACGGCGTACCCTCTGGAGCACCGCCATGACGGCGCTTTAGCCAGGAGACTTACCCTCGGCCCCTTAAGAGACCTCGACCATGGCCACCATCAGGTCCACTCAATCCTTCCGTCCAATCAATTCGATGGGATAGCCATCCGGGTCCGCCACGAAGGCGATGATGGTGGTGCCGGCGTTCATGGGTCCGGCCTCGCGCATGATGTTCCCGCCCCGCCCCCGGATCTTCTCGCAGGCAAGATGGACATCATCGACTTCCAGGGCAATGTGGCCGAAGCCGGTGCCCAGTTCATAGGCGCTCACGCCCCAGTTGTAGGTCAACTCGATGACCGCCTGCGCTGACTTCTCCCCGTATCCCAGGAACGCCAGGGTGAACTGACCGTCCGGGTAGTCCTTGCGGCGCAACAGCCGCATTTCCAGGACCTTGGTATAGAAGTCGATGGACCGGTCCAGGTCCCCGACGCGGAGCATGGCGTGCAGGATTCTCATCGGCATTTCTCCCGTTGATGGTTGTCTTTGATGTTGCCGGAGACAAAGAACAGGTTCATCCAAAATGCGTTGCGCCCCCGCGGGATCCGTCAGCCTAGTCACCACCGCTTTTGTGGCCAGGGCTTCCGGCAACCAAAGCAAGACTTGGAGCTCGGCCCTTGCCATCCAAGGCTCCCAAACCGGTTCGCAGTCCTGCCCTTCTCCTAACTTTAGGGTTGCCGGCAGGGGGACAGGCGCGGGGCGTCCAAGCCTTTCCGGTCCTTCACGTCCAGGTATGATGGTGGCCTTGTAGCCTGTAAGCAGCCATCTGGACGTATTTTTTGGGTTGAGCCAGGATGGCAGGGGATGTGAAGCCCTGTTCTAACGGCGAAGATGCAGCAACTAAACCAGCCCGCAATAAAAAAGGGCCTAGACCTTGCGATCTAAGCCCTTGATATTTGGCTCCCCGGCGTGGACTCGAACCACGGACCTAATGATTAACAGTCATCCGCTCTACCAACTGAGCTACCGGGGAATAGTTAAAGCGCGGTATTCTAATGGTCATTGTTACCGGAGTCAAGGACCAGCCTTATCCAACAGCAATTCTCATTATGCCCCCCATCACCCGGATGTTGGCTCTGGAGGCGGCGACTCGAAGCTGTTCAGCATGAAATCCATCAGCGCCTCCCAGGTCTCGAAGCACCGGTAACTGGTCAGGGTGCGG
>JBATOB010000074.1:0-6104 GCA_049290655.1 Chromatiaceae bacterium
CGACGAGCAGGAAGTGCTGTTGATCTTCGACGAGATCCAGAGCGGATTGGGGCGCACCGGCCGGATGTTTGCCTGGCAGCATGAGAATGCGCGGCCTGACGGCATGGTGTTGGGCAAGGCCCTCAGCGGCGGCCTGTACCCCGTATCGGCCTTCGTGGCCGACGACGCCCTGATGGATGTCTTCCATCCCGGCGACCACGGCTCCACCTTCGGCGGCAACCCCCTGGCCTGTCGCGCCGCCAGCGTCGTGTTGGAGATCCTCGAACGCGACCACCTCGTCGACCGGGCCGCCCGCCTGGGAAAACAACTGCAAGCGGGCTTCCGCCAGGCCCTGGCCCGCCAGCCCGGCGTCCGCGACATCCGGGGCCTGGGGCTCATGATCGGCATCGAACTCGACCGCCCCTGCGCGGAACTGGTGGGCCAGGCCCTGGAGGCCGGGCTGCTCATCAATGTCACCGCCGAGCGCGTCATCCGCCTGCTACCGCCCCTGATCCTGGAGGCGGGCCAGGTCGAGCTCCTCGTCGATCAGCTCGCCCGGCTGATCGCCACCTTCCTGGCCACGCCGGCCCCCAAGGGGGCGGTCGGATGAGGGACCCCATGGACTATCCGCGCCAGCCTAGACATTTTCTGAGCCTCGCCGATATCGACGCCGCCGAGGCCCGCGCCCTGCTCCAGCGGGCCACCGAACTCAAGCATCTGCTGCGAGCCGGCAAGCCCTACGCCCCCCTGACCAACAAGGTCATGGGCATGATCTTTGAAAAGGTCTCCACCCGCACCCGGGTCTCCTTCGAGGCCGGCATGGCCCAGCTTGGCGGCCATGCCATCTTTCTGTCGCCCCGCGACACCCAACTGGGACGCGGCGAACCCATCGCGGATAGCGCCCGGGTCCTGTCGCGCATGGTGGACGTGGTCATGATCCGCACCTTCGCCCACGAGATCGTCGAGGAATTCGCCGCCCACTCCCGGGTGCCGGTGATCAATGGCCTCACCGACCGCCTGCACCCCTGCCAGCTCCTCGCGGACATGCAGACCTGGTTCGAACATCGCGGCGACATCCAGGGCCGTACCGTCGTCTGGATCGGGGATGGCAATAACATGTGCCTGTCCTACATGGAGGCCGCCCACCTCTTCGATTTCCAGTTGCGCGTGGCCTGTCCCGAGGGCTACGAACCGGATGCCGACCTGCTGGCGGCGGCCGCCGACCGCTGCGTCCTCCTGCGCGACCCGCGCGAGGCCATGGCGGGGGCGGATCTGGTCGCCACCGATGTCTGGACCAGCATGGGTCAGGAAGAGGAGCAACAGGCGCGGGAGCGGGCCTTCAGTGGCTATATCGTCGATGAGGCCCTGATGGCCCTCGCCCATCCCGAGGCCCTCTTCATGCACTGCCTGCCGGCTCACCGGGGCGAGGAGGTCGCGGCGGAGGTCATCGATGGGCCCCAGTCCGTGGTCTGGGACGAGGCTGAGAACCGGCTGCACAGCGAGAAGGCCCTGCTGGAATTCCTGCTGGTGGAGCGGCATTGAACTCCTTGGTCATGAAACGCCTGCTGTCCTTGCTCCTCTGCCTCCTCGTCGCGCCGGTGGCGATGGCCGAGACTCGCTATATCACCGACCAGTTCGAGATCCCCATGCGCGCCGGGGAGAGCCTCAAGTACAAGGTGCTGCGCAACCTGCCCTCGGGCACCCCCCTCGAGGTCTTGAGCAGCAACGCCAAGTCCGGCTATTCCAAGGTGCGGACCCTGGACGGCCGCACCGGCTTCGTGGCCAGCGACCGGCTGCAGGATGAGCCCATCCCCCGCGACCAGGTGGCCACGCTGGAGGCCAAGGTCGCCGACTTCCAGGAAAAATTTGACAAGCTGCCGCCCTCGCTGAAGGAGGTTCAGGCCAGCCTAGAGGCCGCCCTAGCCGACAAGCACCGCCTGGAGGAGGAATTACTCAGTATCCGCCAGGCCGCCGGCGATGCCCCGCGCATCCTCCGCGAGCGCGGCGAACTCCGTCAGACCGTCGCCGATCTGACCCGCCAGGTCGGCGAACTGGAACAGATCAACCGCGAACTGGACCACGAAAACGCCCAACGCTGGTTCCTCATCGGCGGCGGCGTCATCTTCGGGGGCATCCTCATTGGCTTCCTCCTGCCCCAAGTGCGTCTAGGGCGCCGCGGTCGAGGATTTGAGTCGCGGCTGTGACCGCATGAACCGTACGGGCCGAACCCGGCCCGCCGCCAATCAGTGCAATTCCACCTCCAAGGTCAGGCGCTCCGGCTGACCCTCCGCGCTTAACCGCTCCACCTCGACCGGCAGCTTCTGGCCGGGGAGGCTATCGATGAGGGCGAGGCGGATGTCGGCATAGAGGGCGACCTCCTTGCCGCCGACCCGGACGATGCGATCCCCCTCCTTGATCCCAGCGGCGGCGGCCCCGCTCTTGTCACCGAACCCCTGAACCCCGACGCCAGACCCCTGGCCATCGGTATCCAGCATAACCCCCAGCCGCCCGGTGACCGGTAGCTCCAGGGGTTGCGGGAAGAGCAGGTAGTCGGCGGCCTTGGGGTCCATTTCGCGCGGCCAGCCGTTGAGGAGGATGGCGGAGGCCACCGGCAGGCGCCGCAAGAGGCGCTTGGGGATGCCTTGGCCGTACTCCAAGTGACCCTGACCCGCCAGAACCACCAGCGTCTTGCCCGGCTGCCCCTCCAGATAGGTCGCCGCCCGCGCCGCCATGCCCTCGTCCCAGAGGAGCTGCACCAGGAGGAAATTCTCGAAGTCCTTGCCCTCCTCCTGGGGATGCCGGTCAAATACCTGCTTGATCCGCTCCCGGTAGGCCGGGTCCTCGCGCCCCATGTCCACCGGCACCTGGGCGCGTTGCTTTTCGTCCAGGCCCTCCAGGCCCTCCTTGCCGACCTTGGCCGTGATCTCCCCGTCCAGATTAAGGGCGATGACGGGTATGCCGTGCTCGCGGGCGAAGCGCAGGATGGGCCGGTAGAGGCGGTAGTCGAAGCGCCAGCGCTCGAAATAATCCGTGCGCCTGAGCATCTCGTCCTCGCCGATCTCCCTGGCGATATAGGCATCAAGGGCGGGCTGGAAGGGCTGCTGGAACATTTCCATACCGATGACCAGGTCCACGTCCTGCTCATGCAGGCCGCGAATGACCGCCAGTTGATTCAGATGATCCTCATAGCGGTCATGGGACTCGCCCACGAAGACGATGCGACGATCGGCGAGCTTGGTCACCAGAGTATCCAGGCCGGTGAGGGTCGCGGGATCGACCACCTGGGTGTGGGTGTCTGGAACCTCATCGGCGACCGGGGGGGCCGCCGCCCCCTCCTGCGCCAGGACGGGATGCACAAGGCAAAGCAGCAGGGCGCCAAGGGCCACCGAGCGGGGATTGGAATTCATGGCAGACATGGTCTTCTCTAGGTAGGGGACACTAAGGGCACGAGGGCCCGTTCAACCGGGAGGAGTCCTGGGAGCGGTTGCCCTCGTCCGGTGCCGGTTAGAGCGCGAAAAATTCCCGCAGTTTCCCCAGCAAACCGAAACGCACCTGCTCGACAGTCTGGGAAGCCGTATCGGGGGTCCATTGGTCATTGGCAAGCTAAGGTTGAGCGAGCACGTTGCCGAGACGGCGAGTGGCGTTGGATTGTCCATCACTCCAGTCTAGCCGGCGCTGGCGACCCACGCCAAGGCTTCTGGCGCGGCCACTGGGTATACCCATTGGTTGCCCAGAGCTGATCCCAGGGAGAAGAGCCCCCTCGGGGCAGGCTTATCGTATGACCCTGGGGACCCCTCGAAAGTGCCAAATTACCCGAAGCGCCGAAGTTATCAACTATAGTGAAGGCCCCTTCTTGATGCATCACTGGACCACTCCATGGAGAGCCCATGTCCCTTAGATGGCTTGTTCTGATGCTTCTCCCGATGACAGGCATGGGCTTGCAGGCCCAGCCCCTGATCGGCCATGACATTGAGGCGCGCCTGTCGCCGGACCAGGGGACGCTGGCGGTTAGGGATACCTTGAGCCTGCCGGAAGGCCAGGACGACTGGACCTTCGTCTTGCACCCGGGCCTGAATCCCCAGGTCGTGGCTGGGAAGGCGCACCTCGAGGCCCTCGGCTCCCGGGACCGCAGGGAGGTCTTTCGCCTGCGCCGACAGGGGGCCGGACCCATCACCCTGAGCTACGCCGGCACCCTGCGCGGCGAGTTAGAGAGGGTCGAAGAAGGTATGGGCCGCTCGCGGCAATGGACCCGCGGCATCATCGGCACGGATGGGGTGGTCCTGGATGGCAACAGCGGCTGGTATCCCCGCTTCCCGGACAGCCTGCAGCGCTTCGCGCTCCAAGCGGATCTGCCCCCCGACTGGACCGCCATTTCCCAGGGCGCGGGACCCAACCGCGTTGAGACCGCCGAGGGCGCCCGCATGAGCTGGCGCGAGGACCAACCCCAGGATGACATCTATCTCATCGCCGCCCCCTTCGTCGCCTATACCCAGCCGACGGCGCGGGGCGAGGCCCAGGTTTATCTGCGCAACCCGGACCCGCAACTGGCCCAGCGCTATCTCGACGCCACGGAGGATTACCTGGCCCTCTACAGCGACCTCATCGGCCCCTATCCTTACGCCAAGTTCGCCTTGGTGGAGAATTTCTGGGAGACGGGCTACGGCATGCCCTCCTTCACCCTGCTAGGCTCCCAGGTCATGCGCCTGCCCTTCATCCTCAAGAGCTCCTATCCCCACGAGATCCTGCATAATTGGTGTGGCAACAGCGTCTTTATCGATTACGGGACGGGCAACTGGAGCGAGGGCCTGACGGCCTACCTGGCGGACCACCTGTTCAAAGAGCGGGAGGGCCAAGGGGCCGCCTACCGCCGCGACAGCCTCCAGGCCTATGCGGACTACGTGGGCGCGGGCGAGGACTTCCCCCTCAAGGCCTTCCAGGGCCGCCACGGCTCGGCTTCCCAGGCCATCGGCTATGGCAAGAGCCTGATGCTGTTCCACATGCTGCGCCGCGACTTGGGCGACGCCACCTTTCGCACGGGCCTACAAGCCTTTTTCCGCGACAACCTCTTTCGCTCGGCGGGCTACGACCAGCTCAGGCTCGCCTTCGAGCAGGCCAGCGGCCAGGATCTGAAGGGCTTTTTCGAGCCCTGGACCCAGCGCACCGGGGCGCCGGACCTGGCCCTGACCGGGGTCACCCTGGAGCCCGTCGCCGGCGGCTTCCAGCTCCGGGGGCGCGTGGAACAGACCCAGCCCGAGGCCCCCTTCCCCCTGACCGTGCCCCTGCTGGTCCACCTGGAGGATGGCGGCCTGGTCCAGCGGCGCCTCCCCCTGGACGCGCGCGCCGCCGACTTCGTGATCGAGCTAACCGCGTCGCCCCTGCGCCTGGCCCTGGACCCCGAGTTCGATCTCTTCCGCCGCCTGGTACCAGGGGAGAACCCGCCCAGCCTGAGCAGTCTCTTTGGCGCCGCCCGGGGCCTCATCGTCCTGCCCGCGGCGGAGGCCGAGACGCTGGCCAGCGGCTATCGCCAACTCGCCGAGAGTTGGACAAGGGACGCCCCGGGCTGGGAACTGGTGAGGGATGACGCCCTGGGTCGGCTGCCGGAAGACAGGCCCGTCTGGCTGTTGGGGTGGCGGAATCGCTTTGTGTCCGCACTGCGGGCCCAGTCCTTTGGCCTGGATCCGGAGGCGCGCAGTCTGGAGTTGTCGGGACAGTTGCTCGGGGGCGATGATCTCAGCCTGGCCTTGGTCCGGGAGGTGGCGGGCCGCCCCTTGGGACTGATCGCCACCGCTACCCCTGCGGCCCTCCCTGGCCTGACACGCAAGCTGCCCCATTACGGCAAGTACGGCTACCTCGCCTTCACCGGGAGCGAGCCCAGCAACCGCCTCAAGGGCCAGTGGCCGGCGGGGGAGTCAAGGCTTCAGGTCTGGTTTACGAAGGAGCGGCCATCCCTGGCGCCGCCCGCGACACCGGCCCTCGGAACGCGTGGCGAGGAGCCACCCAGCAATTCTCATTATGCCCCCCATCACCCGGATGTTGGCTCTGGAGGCGGCGACTCGAAGCTGTTCAGCATGAAATCCATCAGCGCCTCCCAGGTCTCGAAGCACCGGTAACTGGTCAGGGTGCGG
>JBATOB010000075.1:0-3200 GCA_049290655.1 Chromatiaceae bacterium
ATGCGGGTGTCGATGGCGATGAGTTTTTCCTGCTCCCGGTCCCGATTGCCTTCCAGGGCGGCGATCCGATCGCGCTCCCGGGCCTGTTGGTCGAGATCGCGCAGCGCAGCGAATTCGGCCTCGGCACCGCGCTTTCTCTCCCCCGCATACTCGCGCAGGCGTACCGGGATCTCCTGGAGCCGGGTGTAGTTGGCCATTGCCTCGGCAAAGCCGACCAGGCGGGCAACCTTGCCATCGAGCCAGCGGATCAGCCCCTTGGCCTTATAATCGGGCGTCCCGAAGCGTCGTTCCCATAGGTACAAGAAGAGGGGATCTTCGCGGTAGGCACGGCCCTTTTCATCCTGCTCCTGCTCGCTGTTGCCCGCTTTGTCATCGGCATGTTGGGCGATCCGCTCGGCTTCCTGGGCCCGCGCGCGCTGTGCCTGGTAGGCGGGGTCCTGGCCGAGTCGCGCTTGGGTGGCGGCTTCGGCCACATCCACGGCCTCGGCGGCTGCGTCCACAACCTCGGCTTGGGCCTTGCGCTCCGCCTCGAGCCGCCGGCGCTGGTCCACGATTTCTGCGATGCGTGCATCGAGCGCCGCGGCGGTGGTTTCACGGGCAGCGAGGACCGCGGTGACCTGCCGCTCCACCACATCGAGGTTGGGGACCGCGCTGGGGCTGGCCAACGCGGCCACGCGGAAGCGGGCCAGCTCCTGGTAATCCGCCAGACGGGCCTGACGCAGCGCCAGCAACTGATTGGTAATCTCGCCGATCCGGTCATCGGCGCCATCGAGGGTGGCGCGTTCCTTGCCCAGCACGTCGTCTACATAGGAAAGCGTATGTCTGCCGCTGATCATGCTGCGCTCCTCACCACTGGGTCAAAGCCGCTGCGGTGGTCTGGATTCGGTAGTCGGGCTTGAGCTGGCCGCGTTTTTTGGTGCCAAAGACGCGGTCCTGAATGATGCCGTCATCCTGCTTGTCGGCCGCGATACGCTGAAACACCTTCTCCTCCACGCGCAATGCCCACTTGGAGACCCGTTCGGTCTTGCCGGTCTCTTCGTTCACCACCGGGACCTCCAGGATGCGGCCGTCGGCACCCACGGGCTCGACGATAATGTAGTAATTTTTTGCGTTGCGGTTGGCGTCGGGAACGCGCCAGACGCCGCTCCGCTCCCCGGGACGGGAGACGATCTGCAGGGTGTAGGCCTGCTCGAGGGTGCTCTGGAGCTGTTTCATGGCATCGAGCGCCGCCTGCGCTGCCTTCTTGTCACCGCCGCTCAGGGCCGCCTTCGCCGCCGCAAGCTGTTCGTCGGCAAGATTGCGCCCGGCGTCGGTGGTGGCTGCCGCGACCGCCGAGCGATGGGCGGCCTCGATCTCCCCAGGGAAGTTTGCGCGGGGTGCCACCACCAGGAAGTGATAGGCGCTCCCGGCCACGAGCAGGGCCACCACCGCGCCGGAAATCCCCTTGCCCCAGCGGCCACGGCGGACGTAGAGGCGCGCCAGCTTTGTCGCCAGGCCGGGCGCCGGCGGCTTGTAGACGAAGCGATCCTCCTTGAGCGCTGAAACCCCTTCGGCCAGGACATGGTCGGGTACCTCGATGCCCTGGCCGGCGTAGATCCTACGCAGGCGCTCCATGAGGTCGCCGGCACGGCCTTCCTCGTCGAGCTCCTGCGCCACCAGTTGTTGGCGCCGGCGCAGGGTATCGACCACGTCCATGGCCAGCATCACCTCGTCCAGAGGTGGTTTCTTGGCGGTGTCGTTCATGGCCGCTGCAGGGTGAGAGCATTACCCGCCTCAGCCAATCGGGCCAGGCGGCGCTTGCCGTCTTCCACCGCGTCGCGGATCTCCGCGGCGTTGGTGGTGGATTGCTTGCGCATCTCCTCGATGATGTCGTGCGAGTGGACCTGCCAATTGACCACCGATTCCACCAGCTTTTTCACCGCATCGGCGCGGACGGTGGGACCATAACCGGCGCGTACCGCTGCCTCCTGCACCTTACCGCCGATATCGGCGAGATCCTCCAGCGAACGGCTGATGCCCTCTTTCATGGCTTCGACGGTGCGGGTGCTCTCATTGAGACCGAACATGCCGGTAAACGAGGCGGTCAGCGCGGTAAGCACAACCTCATTGGTAGTGAAAAAACTCACCGCCTGGGAGTACACCCGCTCCTTGGCATTGGTGGTCTGCAGCAGCCGGGCCATGATCACCTCCGAGGTGTTGTAGCTCACCGTGAGGTTGTCGGCGAGGTCCTTGCTGATCTGGTAGCGCTTGTCCTCGTTCTGCAGGGCGCGGACCTTCTCGTCGCGCCCAAGCTCGAGCTTGGCCCGCTCCGCGAGGTCCTGCCCAGCGAAGGCCTCGAGCGTCTTCATTGCGTCCTGCAGGCCGGACTTTGCCTCGGTGAGCTTCTCCTCGGCCTTCTTCAGCACCTCGAGGGCCAGCACCTCGGATTGCTTGAGGGCGCCGCGAAAGTCCTGATAGGCCTCGAGAATGGTCTGCTCGCGCTGGATCTGATCGCGGGTGGCGGCCGTCACCTCGAGGTAGCTACCCTTGATCTTGTCGAAACGGGCGGCGATGTCACCGCGGGTAACCTTCATCCAGACATTGCCGATGCGCTCGAAGGTGTCGATCTTGCCGTCCTCGACCTGCTCCACCATGCTTTTTGCATCGTCGCGGATGCTGTTGAAGGCGCTGGTGATCTCCTCATAGCGGCTGCCGATCTCCATGGCCTGAACCTGCTCGCGCACCACCTCGTTGAACAGCGAGGCTTGGCTCAGCGTGCGGGTGATGGCGACAACGCGCTCTTCGTCGAGGTCGGAGATCTGGTTGAGCAGTGCGGTGATTGGCGCCTCTTCGCCGGTCTTCTGCGGCACCAAGCCGAGCTGATGCAGGCTGTTCATGGCCTTGTCGAGGTACTGCATCGGAGAAACGATTGCGTTCATGGCATTTCCTCCCTTGATTGAGTCGATGTGGGGTTGGTGTAGAACAAGTCTGGCCTGCTGCGGGGCACTGCGGTGGGTAGCTCCCAGCCCCGCCCATGGGCGGCCCCTTAAACTCGGGCTTATGGGCAGGGTCGTGGAGCCCGTCGCCGCACCCTATGCGGAGTGGCCACCAACCGCTGATGATGCCCGGAAACCCGATGCGGTTCAGAATTGGGAACAAGGTCATGGCCCAGCAGCGCAGGAGGCATGCCCAGAAAACCGCGAACAGGATCACAGTTAGCG
>JBATOB010000076.1:0-5522 GCA_049290655.1 Chromatiaceae bacterium
CTAAGGAAATATTCGCGGTCGCGTTCGATCTGTTCCAGGAAGGTGTCGCGTCGCCGTTGTTGCTCCAGATGGAGGGCCCCGGCCCTGGGGCTATGATAGCGGCGGCGGGCGTCCGTGGCCTCCCGCGAGGCCTGGCGGCGCTCTTCCCAGGCCCGGCGCTGGGCGCGCACGGCGTCAAGCCATTGATTGCCGCTCCCGGTTTCGACGGGCGGGTCGATGTCGGCGGGCGGCCCTGCCCCGGAGTTCTCCGCGGCATCCAGGCGCGTGATAAAAAATACGGAGGATAACAAGAGAAAATAAAACCTGATCGCCTTGCTCATGTCGCTGACCAACATCTGGAGTGCCCGCGCGACGGCTATGCCGAAGACTACCGTGGGTCTGAATTTCAACATTTGATTATCTACCGAAACTACAAACGGATGTCTTGTCCTACATCAAGTTTTTGGACTTTGCCTCTCGTGGTTGGGGGGGCGCGGACGGTGGGAAGGCGGGCGGTCTCAATCCCCCACCTGCTCCAGACGGCGGTGGATCTCGGCGCGCAGCCAGCGCAGGGAGGTCTCGGCGGTGATGGGGGTCTCGTTGCGAGTAGTGATGAAAAATACGTCATCCACCAAGGCCCCGATGGTGGCGATCTTGGCGTTGTGGAGCCGGATACCGCCCTCCTCGAAGATGGCGCCGATCTCGGCCAGGAGGCCCGGGCGGTCGAGGGTGGCGAGACGCATGAGGGTGCGATGATTGCGTGGGTCCGGCAGAAAACTGACCTCGGTGACGGTGGGGAAGTTCTTGAGCTTGCGCGGCAGGCGGCGAACGCCCTGGATTTCATCCTCCGGGTGGGCGAGGACTTTGCGCAGGGCGTCCGCCAGTCGCCGCATGGCTAGCGGGTCCGTGAGGGGCTGGCCCTGGTAGTCGAGGACGTGGAAGGAGTTGAGGGCCATGGCGTCGTCCGTGGTCATGATGCGGGCATCGACGATGTTCAGGCCCTGCTGGTCGAGGACGGCGGTGGCTCGGCTGAAGAGCAGGTTGCGGTCGGGGGTGTACATGAAGACCTCGGAGCAGCCGCGGGTCGTCACGGGGCGTATGGCGACCAGGGGCAGGTTGCCGGGCGGATTGGTCAGGACCAGCCGGGTCTGCCAGGCGATCTCGTCGGGGGCGTTGTGTTGGAAGTAATCGAGGCTGAACTTGATCCAGAGGAGGGTGCACTGGGCCCGGTTCAGGCCATAGGCGCCAAGGTGGCGCAGGGCCTGGTCCTGCTTTTGCTGGATAAGGTCGTCCTGGGCCAGGGGGTTTTCCAGGCCGCGTTGCAGGGCGAGGCGGGTGGCCTGGTACAACTCCTTGAGGAGCGAGTCCTTCCAGGCATTCCAGCGCCCGGGATCGGTGGCGCGCATGTCGGCCACGGTGAGCAGATAGAGGTAGTTGAGCCGGTCGACATCGCTCACCAGGGTGGCGAATTCCTGGATGACGCGGGTGTCGCTCAGGTCCTTGCGTTGGGCGGTCATGGACATGACCAAGTGCTTTTCGACCAGCCAGGAGACGAGGCGGCTGTCGAACTCCGGCAGTTCATGGAGTTGGCAGAAGTCCCAGGCATCGCGGGCGCCGAGGATGGAATGATCGCCGCCGCGGCCCTTGCCGATGTCGTGGAAGAGTCCCGCCAGGTAGAGGAGCTCCAGTTTGGGGATCTCTTGGGCGATGTTGGCGCGGAAGGGTGATTCTTCATCGCCCTTGGGGTTGGCGAAGTCGCAGAGGTGTTGCAAAAGCCGTAGGGTGTGCTCGTCCACGGTATAAACATGGAAGAGGTCGTACTGCATGCGCCCGACGATATTGGCGAAGGCCGGCAGGTAGGCGGCCAGGACCCCGTAGCGATTCATCCGGGAGAGGGCCTCGGCGGGGCCCTTGGGATGGCGCATGATCTCCATGAAGAAGCTGCGCGCCCGCAGGTCGGCGCGGATGCGGTCGTCGATGAGGTGGCGGCGCTCCCGGATGAGGCGGATGGTGCTGGCCCGCACGCCCCGGATCTCGGGGTGGGTCTGGAGCAGGTGAAAGATCTCCAACAGGGCCACGGGGTTGTGGCGGAAGACATCCGGGTGGGTCACCTCTAGGAAGCCGCCGACGGCCTGGAAACGCCGGTTGATGGCCACCGGCGGCCCAAGCTGGTCCCGCAACAGGATGGCCTCCTGGAATAGCTGCAGCAGCATCTCGTTGAGCCGGTTCAGCTCGATCACGGTGCGGTAGTACTGCTGCATGAACTGTTCGACGGCCAGGTTGTGGTTGCCGTCATCCACGAAGCCAAAGTCGCGGGCCAGGCTACGCTGGTAGTCGAAGAGGAGCCGATCCTCGCGGCGTCCAGCCAGGCGGTGGAGTTGAAAGCGGATGCGCCACAGCCGGGCCTGGCCCTCGATCAGGGCCATGTGCTCCCCTTCGGTGAGAAAGCCGTGCACGACCAGGTCGTGCAGGGTGTCGGCGGCAAAATGACGCTTGGCTACCCAGCCGATCATCTGGATATCACGCAGGCCGCCGGGATTTTCCTTGATATTGGGTTCCAGGTTGTAGGCAGTGCCCCCGTACTTGTGCCAGCGTTGCCGCTGCTCGGCGGTCTTGGCGGCGAAAAATGCGGCGCTGGGCCAGAGGCGGTCGGGCCCGGTGGCGGTGCGCATGGTGGCGAGGAGCTGGGCATCACCCGTGATCAGGCGTCCCTCCATGAGGTTGGTCATGACGGTGACGTCGGCCCGCGCCTCTTCGACGCACTCGCCCAGGGTGCGCACGCTCTGGCCGACCTCGGTGCCGATGTCCCAGAGGAAGGTGATGAAGGCCTCCAGCGGGGCATCGAGGGCGGCGCGGCCTTCGCCTTCGTCCTCGCCCAAGAGGATCAGGATATCCAGGTCCGATCCGGGGTGCAGCTCCCCCCGGCCATAGCCACCGACGGCGACCAAGGCGATGGCCGTGGCTCCGGGGCTGGCCGGGGGCAGGTGACGCTTCCAGGCGCGGGTCAGGATGGTATCGACCAGCAGGCTGTGGGTCCGTACCAGGTCGGCGGCGGGGACGCCCTGGTCAAAGGCCTCAAAGAGGCGTTGGCGGCCCTCGCGCAGGGCCTGGCGAAAGGCGGGAATGGGCTCGGAGCCCGTGGCCAGGGCCTCGTCGAGCCGCTCTTGGGCAAACGCAACCAGGGCCTCGGTCTTGGCCCCCATCATGGTTGGCCCAGCTCCCGGCGTTCCTCGTGGCGCAAGGTCAGGATCTCATGGCCATCGGGGGTGACCAGGACCGTGTGTTCCCACTGGGCCGAGAGACCGCGATCCTTGGTGACGACCGTCCAGCCGTCCGGCAGCAGCTTGATGAAGCGTTTGCCGGCGTTGACCATGGGCTCGATGGTGAAACACATGCCGGCGCGCAGCACCAGACCCGCGCCGCGCTTGCCATAGTGTAGAACCTGGGGTTCCTCGTGGAAATCGCGGCCGATGCCGTGGCCACAGTATTCCTCCACCACGGAGAAGCGGTGGCTCTCGACGTGACTCTGGATGGCATGACCGATGTCGCCCAGGGTCGCCCCGGGGCGGACCTGGTCCAGGCCGATCCAGAGGGCCTCGTGGGTCACCTTGACCAGGCGGCGGGCGAGGATGGAGGGTTCGCCGAGGCAGAACATCTTGCTGGTGTCACCGTGATAGCCATCCTTGATAACGGTGATGTCGATGTTGAGGATGTCGCCCTTCTTGAGTTGCTTGTCGCTGGGGATGCCATGACAGACCTGATGGTTGACCGAGGCGCAGATGGAACGGGGAAAGCCGCGATAGTTCAGGGGGGCGGGGATGGCCCCCTGCTCCTGGACGATGTAGTCATGACAGCGGCGGTCGAGTTCCTCGGTGGTGATACCGGGGACCACGTGTTCCTCGATCATCTCCAGGACCTCCGCGGCCAGGCGTCCGGCCACGCGCATTTTCACGATTTCGTCCGCGGTCTTGATGGTCACGCTCATGCTGGGGCTGGCACTTCCGGAGTGGCGAAGGGTGGGGAGTGGTTCGGGAGACAAGCCGGGATTGGCTTGAAATTGCTCGAATCCGGCCGCTTATGGTATAAAAGGCGACGCTGATCGGCAAACCGATTCGCCATTTTTGGCTCCCGGGTGTTTGCCGTTAGGCCCCAACGGCGCGATAAACTAAGGTTTTTCGCGCTATTTTTTGGTTCGCGCGTGGCGCGGGCCCTGTCATCGCCACACACGTCTCGTCACCGGGATAACCGGGTGCCCGCTTGCGCGGGTTGTTTCCTGGGGAGGCGTGGAGGTTCAACCCAATCCATCGAGGTTTTGATCATGAGCCAAATATCCATGCGGGACATGCTGGAGGCTGGCGTCCACTTCGGACACCAGACCCGTTACTGGAACCCTAGGATGGGGGCCTATATCTTCGGCCATCGCAACAAGATTCACATCGTCAACCTGGAAAAGACCCTGCCGCTGTTCCGCGAGGCCCTGAATTTCATGGGCTCCCTGTCCGCCAACGGCGGTAAGGTGCTCTTTGTCGGCACCAAGCGCGCCGCTCGCGACGCCATCCGCGAGGAGGCCATCCGCTGCGGCATGCCCTTCGTCAACCATCGCTGGCTCGGGGGCATGTTGACCAACTTCAAGACTATCAAGCAGTCCATCAAGCGCCTCAAGGACCTGGAGGCCATGTTCGAGGATGGCTCCATCAACCGCTTCAACAAGAAAGAGGCCCTTGGTCTGAGCCGCGAGAAGGAGAAGCTAGAGTTGAGCCTGGGTGGAATCAAGGAGATGAGTGGCTTGCCGGACGCCATCTTCATCATCGACGTGGGTCATGAGAAGCTGGCCGTGACCGAGGCCAACAAACTGGGCATCCCGGTGGTGGGCGTGGTGGACACCAACAATGATCCCGGTCCCATCGACTATGTGATTCCCGGCAATGACGACGCCATCCGCGCCGTGCGCCTCTATATCTCCGGGTCCGCTAACGCCATCCTGGATGGCCGGCAAAGTGCCGCCGCCATGGCCGGGCGCGTGGATGATTACATGGAGTCCGCGCCTGCGGAGGCCACCGCCTGAGGTCCTGGGGCCGGCCAAACCTCATCGGGGGCGAACCCCTGTCCGGCCCACCGGGCAGCGCCTCTGAATCCTGTTCTCGTCCGGCGCCGGACCTAAGACCCGCGCCGGGCATATTCGCGATACCAGATTTTCGGAGATTTGTTTGATGGAGATTACCGCCTCATTGGTCAAGGAGCTCAGAGAGCGTACCGGGGCCGGCATGATGGAGTGTAAGAAGGCCTTGGTGGAATCCCTGGGTAGTATCGAGGCCGCCATCGAGGCCATGCGCAAGTCCGGCCAGGCGAAGGCCGCCAAGAAGGCCGGCCGCATCGCCGCCGATGGCGTGGTGGTTATCAAGGTCGCCGCCGACGGCAAGAGCGGCGTCATGGTCGAGGTCAATAGCGAAACCGACTTCGTCGCCAAGGATGCCAACTTCAAGGATTTTGCCGACGCCGTGGGCGCGGCCGCCCTGGCCGCCAGGGTCGCGGATGTCCAGGCC